>CAYNGG010000042.1:0-8520 GCA_964396575.1 uncultured Desulfobacteraceae bacterium
TCCGTTCCCGAAGACCCGCCCAAAATAGAAGATATGGGAGTGAATTGCAACGGGTATTGGAGAATCCTTGTGGTTCTGGGACGAGTCTGGTATAAAGAAACGGATATGCAGGCTGCCGGATCGCCGGGAGGGGGTCCGGTGGCCCGTGAAGGCGAAAGCGGGCATCGGCATGGGGCCGAACCCGCCGGCCAACCGGATGCTGAAAAGGAGGTGATACCGTCTATCGGGAAGGGTGAGACGCCCTCATTTCAATTGGATTAGTGGATTTGAACGGAATTTGAAAAAACCAGACAAGGAGGCACGACATGGCGGAAAGCGTATATAAGGTCATCGAGCTGGTGGGCACGAGCGAATCGTCTTGGGAAGAAGCGGCCCGGGCCGCGGTGGAATCGGCTTCCAAGAGCCTGAAGAATTTGAGAATCGCCGAGATCAATAAGCTCGACATGCGCGTGGAGAACGGCAAGGTCTCCGCGTTTCGGGCTCGGGTCTCCCTGTCCTTTAAATACGAATCCTGATCTCATCCGGATTATCGCCCAATGACCCGGACGGCATGCCGTCTCCGGGCGGCATGCCCAACTCATCGCTGGCTGGAGTCCGCCGGCGTTCAGGGGACCATTGATCATGTCTGACAAACGAAGGCTCAAACGCCGCCATCTCATCTACTACCTGAGCGTATTCGATAATGAGACGGGACAGCTCCTCGGCCAGCTCGTTGATATCACCACGCGGGGGATCATGGTCACCAGCGAACGGCCCATCCCGTTGGGGGAGCGACACACCATACGGATGGTGCTCCCCGACATCATCGATGGCAACAATCAGATCGTTTTCAAGGCTGAAAGTGTCTGGTGCGAAAAGGACATCAACCCCAACTTTTACGCCATCGGTTTCGAGCTGGCCGATATTTCGAAGCGGGACATCAATATCATCGAAAACCTGATCCAGGATTTTTCGTTTCTGGATTGAAGGCCGGCTTCCGGTGGACCCGCCTCATTGGAGACGTCGGCCCCCGATTCCGCGCGGGCAAGCTCCGTTCCCCGACCGGGGTAGCGGAGCCCCTCGCCGATTTTTCCCGAAATGACCGGGGGCTCCCGCCCCCAACGGACTCTAAGGAGATGCTGCCATGAAGACAAGGGATCGCCGGCGTTCCGCCGCCGGGTGGGTTGTCTGTGTTTGTGCTCTGCTGTGGGCCGGGGTGGCGGTTGCCGGTCCGGCTCCCGACCAGGATGCCGGTTTCCGGGTCCTCGACATCGGCGAGCGGACCTACGGAGGCGGCCCGGCCATCGCGGTGATCCTTTCCGCGCCCTTGGACCCCACCCTCCGCCATGATAAGCATATCCGGATCAGCGACACCCAGGAGTTGCTTAAAAGCGCCTGGGTTCTCTCCGAAGACGGCCGGACCCTCTATTTCCCCCACGTCGAGCCGGAAACCGAATACACGGTGACGGTTCTGCCGTCCCTGCAGGCATCTGACGGCCGGACGCTTTCCGACCGGACGAGCCAGGCGGTGACCACCCGGGCGGTGGCTCCGGTGGTCTCCTTTGCCTCCGACGGGATGATCCTCCCCGCCGGGCTCACCGACGGCCTCCCGGTGGTCACGGTGAATATCCCGAGGGTGAACGTCGAGTTTTTCCGCCTGAACGACGCGGCTCTGGTCCACTTCGTAACCTGGGGAAACATCACCGGCCGGAAGGGCTACTACAAGCTCGAGGACGCCATTGACCACGGCGAGCTGGTTTACACCGGCCAATTTGACCTGGATCCGCCCCGGAACCGCCGGGTCGTCCGGCATCTTCCCGTCGAGGGGATCGAGGCGCTGGCCGAGCCGGGCGTCTATTTCGCCGTGATGCGGGAGCCCGGCGAGTACGCCTACACCTATCAATCCACTTATTTTCTGGTCACCGACATCGGGCTTCATTCCCGGTTTTATGCTGATTCAGCCGCCGTCTTCGCCTCATCGCTTCAAACCGGAAAGGCCCTGGCCGATGTCGAGCTGACCTTTCTGAATTCAGAGGGGAAATCGATCCACACCGGGGTCACCGACGATCTGGGGCGGTATCGTTACGGCCACCGCCTGCCCGGTGATGCCCACGTGATCGTGGCTCGCCATGGCGGCCAGGTCGGGGCCCTGCCGCTCAAGACCCCGGCCCTGGACATGAGCGACTTTGATCTCGGGACCCGGCCCTACCGGCCAAAGGAGATATTCACCTACGGCCCCCGGGACCTCTACCGGCCCGGCGAGACGGTGGTGGTCTCGGCCCTCATCCGAGACGACGACGGTGAGCCGGTGACCGCCATGCCCCTGACCGCTCGCCTCCTGCGGCCCGACGGCAAGGAGGCCAAGCGGTTCACCTGGCATCCCGAACCTCTGGAATCGGTCGGGTATTACGAGACCCAAATCGACCTGGCGGCCGACGCCCCCACCGGGAAATGGCGGCTCAACCTCTTCACCGGCCCGGCCGGGAAGACCCCGGCCGCCGTGTTTGCCTTCCAGGTGGAGGAGTTTCTCCCGGAGCGGATGAAGCTCGACCTGGCGGTGTCACCGGAGCGGCCCCGTCCCGACGACGACCTCCAGGTGGCCGTCTCCGGCCGGTATCTCTACGGCGCCCCGGCCGCCGGAAACCGGGTCACGGCCAAGGTCCTGGTCCGGGCGAAGCGGGAGCTGATCGAGGACTTGAGCGGGTTTGTCTTTGGACGGGCCGGGGACGCGGACTACAAGGATTACTGGGAAATCGAGGAGACGAGCCTGGACGAGCGGGGGGAGACCGTGCTGGCGGTGGGGACCCGCTGGGACGAGTTGGAAAGTCCCCTGTCGGTCTATGTGATCACCAGCCTCTATGAAAGCGGCGGCCGGCCGGTCACTCGAACCGCCTCCGCCACGGTCTGGCCGGCCGAGTCCCTGGTGGGAATCCGGCCCCGGTTCGACGATGGCAATGCCGACGAGGGGCCGGTCTCCTTCGAGATCGTCCGGGCCGACCGGTCCGGCGCCATCCTGCCGGCCGACCGCCTCGACGTGACCCTGACCCGTGAGGATCGGGATTACTACTGGGAGTATTCCGAATCGACCGGCTGGGAGCAGCGCTACACCGAAAAGCACTACCAGTATCTGGCCGATGATCTGAGCCTCGACGGGGGCAATCCCACGCCTTACACCGTCCAGCTCCGGCGGGGGCAATACCTCCTGGCCCTCACCGACCCGGCAACGGGCCGGACCACCAGCCTTCGGTTCCGGGTGGGCCATTGGTGGTACGGAAGGGACGCCGCCGACGCGGCCCGGCCCGACAAGGTGGTCCTGACCCTGGACCGGAAAGCTTACCGCCCCGGGGACGTGGCCGAAGTGACGGTGACGCCCCCCCATGACGGCGAGGCCATTGTGACGGTTGAGGGGACCGAGCCCTTGTGGCTGGAGCGGACCCCGGTCTCGGCCTCCGGCACGACGGTCTCGATCCCCATCTCAGCCCGATGGACCCGTCACGATCTCCATGTCAGCGCCGTGGTTTTCCGGCCGGCGGATGCCGACGAGAAGATCACCCCCAACCGGGCCGTGGGGCTGATCCATCTGCCCCTCCATCGCGAGGACCGACGGCTCGATCTTACCATCGAAGCCCCGGACAAGGTCGTTCCCCAACGGCCCCTGGATGTGGACCTCCGGCTCGGAGCGCCATCGGCGACGGACGGAGCCCCGGTCTATGTCACCCTCGCGGCGGTGGACGTGGGGATTCTCAACATCACCGACTTCGAGACCCCCGACCCCCACGAGGGCTTTTTCGGACGGCGGCGGTTCTCGGTGACCGCTCACGACGTTTACGGCCAGGTGATCGAGATGATGGATGGTCAGCCGGCCGGCATCCGGTTCGGCGGGGACGCCGATCTGGCGGGCGGGAAGAAGCCCGAATCCAAGGTCCGCCTGGTCTCCTTGTTCCACGCGCCGGTGGCTTTCGATGAGGCCGGCCATGCCCGGGTGACCCTCGATGTGCCCGATTTCAACGGTCAACTCCGGCTGATGGCCCTGGCGTTCGATGAGAGGCGGTTCGGGTCGGCCGAAGCCGAGGTCACGGTGGCGGCCCCGGTGGTCACCCAGTTGTCAACCCCTCGATTTCTCGCGCCCGGAGACCACACCACCTTCACCCTCGACGTCCACAACATCAGCGGGGCGGACGGCTCCATTGACCTGACCCTCAGCGTCACCGAACCCCTTTCTTTAGATGAGCCGGGGGATCGGAGCCTTCAGCTTGCCGACGGAGAAAAGACCACCGTCCGGTTTCCGGTGAGCGCCGGAGGGGCTTTCGGCGCCGGGAATATCCGCCTGAAGCTCGATGGGGCGGGCGTCTCCCTGGACCGGTCCTGGCAGCTCGGGGTCCGGCCGCCCTATCCCGCCGAGGCCCGCCGCCTCCGGGATGTCCTCGAACCGGGGGAGACGTTCATGCTCGATGACCGGTTCGTGGCCGACCTGATCCCGGAAACCGTCACGGCCGACGTCAAGATTTCCCCGGTGGTTCCCTTAGACCTTCGGGATGCCATGAAGGGGCTGATCACCTATCCCTATGGCTGCCTGGAGCAGGTGACCAGCCGGGCCTTTCCGCTCCTGCTGGCCACCCCGGACCGGATCGCGAAATACCGGCTGCCCGACATCGGCCGGGAGGAGCGCCTCAGCCGGCTCGACGATGCCATCTCCCGGCTGTCGGCCATGCAGCTTCCATCGGGCGGGTTCGGCCTCTGGAACCGGACGAGCCCGGAGTCGCCCTGGCTGAGCGCCTATGTCACCGACTTTCTCCTGTCGGCCCGGGACCTGGGGGTGGACGTTCCCGAGGCGATGCTCGACGCCGCCCTGAAGCGGATGACGGCCTACCTCAAACGGGGGGCTCCGGTGGACGATTACTACGGGAGTGGCGGCCGGGAGGCCCTGGAGATGTCGGCCCGGTGTTATGCGGCCGATGTCCTGGCCCGGGTGGGCCGAGCGGAGTTGGGCCCCCTGCGGACCCTGTTCGACAATCATCAGGATAAGGCGGTTTCTCCTCTGCCCCTGGCCCAGCTCGGGATCGCCCTGGAGACCATGGGCGACCGGAAGCGGAGCCGGGAATGCCTGGCCGCCGCCGCTGAAAAGCGGCGGGAGACCCAGCATTACCTGGGCGATTACGGCTCCCCCGTCCGGGACCTCGCCCTGACCCTGGCCCGGTTGCTCGAGCGGGACAAAGGCTCGACGCCGGGTTTTGACGAGATGATGCTCGATCTGGCCGATCAGCTCCGGGGACGGCGCTGGCTGAGCACTCAGGAGAAGTACGCGGTCTTCACCGCCGGCCTGGCCCTGGACGCCGTGAGCGATCGTGACTGGCGGGCGACGCTTGCCGTCGGCGAGACCCGGACGCCGCTGTCCGGAACCGGTCCGCACCTCTTGTCGCCCACGGTGGCCGAGGTGACTTCGGGCCTGGAAGTGACCGCCGGCGGTCCCGGCATCCTCTATGTTTCGGCCGTGGCGAGCGGCTATCCGAGTGATGCGCCCGCCGAGCTCAGCGAGGGAATGTCCGTGGACCGGACCGTCTATAATCTCGAAGGGGAGCTGGTCGAGCCCACCGAGCTGAAGGTCGGGGAGCTGTTGATGGTCCACCTCCGGGTCTCGGCCGACCAGTTTATTCCCGACGCCCTGGTGGTGGACCTCCTGCCCGCCGGCCTGGAGATTGAAAACCAAAACCTCAAGCACAGTATTCGGCGTGAGGATCTGATGATAGACGGGGACTCCCTCTGGCGGGTTCAGGAGCAGGCGGATGTGCTCCACGAGGAATTCCGGGATGACCGGTACGCCGCCGCCGTCCGGGTTTACGAGGGGCATGTCACCCACCTCTTTTACCTCGTCCGGGCCGTGAGTCCGGGGACCTACACGGTTCCCCCGCCCTTTGCGGAGTCGATGTATCAGCCGGAGAAGCGGGCCATCGGGGTCACGCCGCCCCCCATCCGGGTAATTAACGAAGGCGGCATCTTTTGATATCTTCGGGATCGAAATCGAAGCTGTAGGTCGCCTGATCCTCTGGAACAGCGTCATATCTCTCCGATCCCGATCCCGATCCCGATCCCGATCCCGATCCCGATTACGATTTGGATTATGCCAATACCATTTTGGGAGAATTGATATGCGAATCAAAAACCCATGGTTGATTTTTTGCCTGTGTCTGGTGCTTTTTGCGCCTGTGTCTTATGCGAAGGTGTCCCAGGAACCCCAATTGCGGAAGGTCATTCCATCAGATGCTTTGGGATATGTCCGTATCCCAAATATATGGGGACTCCTTTCGGCGCCAAAAGGCAATGCGCTTAATGACGCATTGAAAGACGAAAGCCATGTGCGCGCAGTGGAAGGCCTGAAGGAAGCCATTGGCAACCGGTTCGGGGACTTAGCGGGACGGGGATTGGAGCCGGTGATCGATCTGCTTTTGGCTCAATTGGCGTCGCCAATGGAAATCTCCCTGGAATTGCCTGACAATGCGCCTCTCCAGATGGCTAGCATCCTGGTATCGGCCAATCTTTCCATTGATTCCCTGGAAAGTTTCGAGGATTTTTTAACAAATATGGTGAACGCGGCACCGAAATTGAGACTCATGGACGGAGTGTCGCCTGATGGCTATGCCGCTCTGGTTACGGAGGGTATGCCCATTTTTCTGCATTATGAGCCGGAAACGGGATTGTTGAATGCGATGGCCGGTATGACCGTCAACGACGCGGTTTTGAGAGACCGAATCGATGCATCCCGGCCCGTAAAAGATCATCCCATGTATGCGTTTGAAAAGGGAATCGATGAGAGCGGGCAGGGGCTCTTTCTCTGGCTTAACGTCAAAAAGATGATGCCGACAATACAGGCTTCCATTGCGCCCCAGGATCTGGAGATCCTGGAAAAATGGGGATTGACGGAAATTCGCAACATGGCGTTCGGATGGGGCGTGAGCAGGGGAAACGGCCGACTGAAACTCAGTATCGAAGGGCCGAAAGCGGGATACCGAAAGCTGTTTCCAAGCATGGAAAACAATTTCAGTGTCTGGGCTTCGGGCGAGCTGAAAACGGTTTTTACACTGTCATTACCGCTTAAGGAAATCCGCGATGCCTTGAAAACGCTGGCGGAAAAAGAGCGGATACCTTCCATTCTGGAATTTTTGGACAAGGCCGACAACTTTTGCCAGACTCGCGTAAAAATGCCGCTAAACGACGTCCTTGCAGCCTTTGGCCCTGAAATGATCGTTTTTACCGATGAGATCCACAGTCTTTTCGCGGTGAGGGTCAAAAACAGGGAGAAGATGACCACCCTCCTTCTGAATATCTCGAAACAACCGGGTGCGTCCATGGAGACGAGCGAACATGACGGCGGACGGTACCATCACCTTATACTGCCATCCATGATGGGGTTGACGGATGGAGTCCAAAAGCAATCGAGCCTTTCCGAAGGTCTGCTATTTGAGCTTTTAGATTCCATCAACACCCATCTATATTGGACGGAAGAGGATGGTTACTTGATTTTTGCATCGGTCCCGCAAGTGCTTTTTGACCGGGCGGATGCTGAAAACCGAGTCTCGATTCAATCATGGATTGATCAGCACCAGGATACAACGCATTCCGTGTTGAATCTGTCCACGCGACTCGCCCGAATCCCGTCAAAATTATATTATGCATACTTGGAGCTGATTACGTCCCTTGCGGATATTGCCGATTATAAAATCGATATCTTCAGCCTTCCGTCAGCGCGTCAGTCCCAACTCCCTTCAGAGGGTGTTTACGGCATCCAGCTAGATTTGTCCGATACAATGGCATCCCTTTCTTTTACATTCGAAAACAATCCATTGGAATTCCTTATGGCTCAAAATGGCGCTGCCGCCGTTGCGGTGGTAGGAGTGATTACCGCCATAGCTATTCCGAATTTCATCGAGTACAGAGCCAGGTCGTTCGATATCGCCGCGGATTCGGACATCAAAAATGCCTACACGGCGGCACAAGCATATTTTACCGACTATCCGAATGAAAGCGTCACGATTGAAAAGCTGAAGCAAGCAGGATTTCGCCCCACGGAGGGAGTGGTCCTTGAAATCCGAAATGGGAGCCAGGGGGACCTTGACATAACGAGCTACCACCAGAATGGTAAATCTGTTTATGTTGTCGATGCTGCGGGACATATTGAAAGATACGATAAGTGATTGAAGATATATCAGCCGGAGAAGCGGGCCATCGGCGTCACGCCGCCCCCCATCCGGGTAATTAACGAAGGCGCTTGAGGGTCCGGCATGGCGGCGCTGATCATTGAACAGCCCCACGCCCTCGGCCGGGAAACAGCCCGCCGGGCCGCCGATGATGCCGCCCACCGGCTTGGGATGCGCAGCCGGTGGGAAGGCGATGCGCTCCGCTTCGAGGGAAAGGGCGCGAGCGGCACCATTGTGGTGTCAGACCGCTCGGTCCGGGTGGAGGTGACCCTCGGCCTGATGCTCCGCCCCTTCCGGGGCCGGATCGAGCGGGAGATCCGAGAGGGGTTGGAGACGGCCCTGGGATGAA
>CAYNGG010000042.1:8620-15437 GCA_964396575.1 uncultured Desulfobacteraceae bacterium
TTGTTCGGAAGCCGGCGGGCTTCCCCGTGGATCGGATTTGGACCTGAAAACGGGGTCGTGGAAGAAGACTACTGATAATGCCTTGTTTGATGGCTGAAGGCCAAATATCAATATGGAACAAGGCTGATAAGGAAAGGAGCCTGACGCGATGACGCAACGGATACCCAAGCAGTGGGTCGTCTTGGTGGTAATGGGATGTATGTTGATGATGATGGCGGCCTGCGATGACGATAACGGCGGGGGCGGAGGGCCGGCTATTCCGTCGTGCAACTGTGATGATATCCCGGTCATTGAGGAAAATGGTCTGGCCATCACTTTCGAGACCCGGAGCGTGGCCCGGCCGGCCAATGTCTCGGTTCTCTTTCAGGTGGAGACCGTCGGCGGCGAGCCGGTTACCGGCCTGACCGCCGACGATCTGGCGATCTTCGAGGACGGCGATCGGATTTCCGCCTATGAAAGCCGACAGGCCCTTGTTTCCAAGCCGGGGAAATTCCGGTCCCATGCCATGCTTCTCCTCGATTTGAGCGGCAGCATCGTGGCGTCCGAGAATCTGGCGCGGTTGAAGGAGGCCGCCAAGAAATTCGTCTTTTCGGTGATGCTCGACCCGACCAGCGGGATCGACATTGGGATCTGGTGGTTTGACGGGGCCCGAGAGATTCACCCCCTTGTGGACCCGTTTACCACCGACACCGCCTACATCCTGTCCCGGATCGACCGGATCAGCGGCGACATGAGCAATGATCCTTCCACCAACCTTTACGGGGCGACCATCGCCGGGGTCCAAAAGATCGAGTCGATGGTGGGCACCTTCGGGGAAACCACCGCGGTCGGCTCACTGGTTCTGTTCACCGACGGCACCGACCAGGCCGGCTGGCGGAGCCGGGAGGATGCCGTGAAGGCGGTGGAGGACGCCGACCCCCGGGTCTCCATCTATGCCATCGGGCTGGCCGGGGAGATTGACCAGGCGGTGCTGTCGGCCATCGGCAGGGACGGATCGCCTCTGGCCGACGACGTGGAAGCCCTGGTCCCCCGGTTCGAGGAGATCGCCGACTGGATTCGGAGGGATGCCAACAGCCACTACCTGCTCGAGTACTGTTCCCCCAAGCGCCGGGGGGAGCACGAGCTGCGGGTGGAGGTGGCCCAGGGCGAGCTGTCCGGAGCCCTGAGCATCTGTTTTTGCGCCGAGGGGTTCACGGGGGGCTGCACCGTTTCCCCCTATACATTGTAGGCGTGAGCCGGAAGGGGGCGGAGCGATCAATGATGCGGAGTCGGGAATGAGTGACCGGGAAGCCCCGTTCGGGGAGCGAATCGACGCGGCGGCCGATCCCCTGGCCTTGGGTGCGGTGGTGGTGGACCTGCTCCGG
The DNA here is from genome assembly GCA_964396575.1 of uncultured Desulfobacteraceae bacterium. Classification (GTDB taxonomy): domain Bacteria; phylum Desulfobacterota; class Desulfobacteria; order Desulfobacterales; family JAABSP01; genus CAYNGG01. The sequence goes on from CAYNGG010000042.1 coordinate 9,985, forward strand.
GCTCACGGTGAGCTGGATCGGGCCCGGGGCGAGGGCTTCGGCGAGACCGCCCAGCGGCTGGCGGCCGCCAATCCGGTCCTGTCGGAGCTGATGAGCCGGGCCGAGGACCGCTGGATCAACCTGGAATGGCAGCGCCGGGGCGGGGCAGGGGAGGAGAAAGGGACCTGATGAAGGGAACCGAGGCGATTATCCGGGTCATCGAGGATAACGGCTGCCCGCTTTACGGGCTCGGCGACGAATTTACCCTGAGCGACACCCGGGTGCTCTGGCTGCCTCCGAACAAGGCCGCCTGCACCACTCTGGTGGAGGACATCGCCCAGGTCCGGACCCTTTGTGAAAACGTGGCGCCCGAGGAGGAGAACGGATCGGAAAACCTCTTCCACTGCAACGGCCCGACCACAAATTGCGCCGGATCGGTGGGCCTCCGCTACCTGCCCCGCGGGCCGGCGGCCGTGGGGCCGTCCGAAGTCCCCGATGACGACCGGCAGGCCGACATCGTCCGGCTGCTCCGGGAGTTTGGGGTCTTCCAGTCTCTGGACGCTTACAACCTCAGAACCCTGGCCGGGCTGCTCAAGCTCAAGAAATACTCCGCCGGAGGGACGGTCATCCGCCGGGGGGAGCCCGGGGTCAAGCTCTACATTATCGTCTCCGGCAAGGTGGCGGTGGTGGGGGGCGACGGGGTGATCATCGCCGAGCTGGGACCGGGGGAGGTCTTCGGCGAAATGAGCCTCTTGAGCGGCAATCCGGCCGGGGCCACGGTGTCCGCGCTCGAGGAGACCTGGCTGCTTTATATTAACGGCAAGGATTTCCGCCGGATTTTAAACCGGTTCCCCTCCTTGCAGATGTACTTTGCCCGGCTCCTGGCCCGACGGCTGGCTCAGACCACCGACGCCATGAGCGAAGAGATCGCTTCGGCCATGGTGGGACAGCTTTGTGAAATGCCCCCGGCCGAGCTGTTCCAGACTCTCCATCAGAACCAGAAGACCGGGGTGCTCCGGATCAACGCCGCTGACGGGCCGGCCCGGTTCGCCTTCCGGGAAGGGGAGATGATCGATGCTCAGTACGGCGCTCATCGGGGCACGGCCGCCTTTTTCCGGATTCTGACGGAAACCGAGGGCCGGTTCAAGCTCTCCCCGGAGCTCGACGAGGCGGAGCGGGACCTGCCGGAGCTCGGGGATTTCATGTGGCTGCTCATGGAGGGGCTCAACCGAATCGACGAGGGCCTTCTCTGAGCCGATCGGCCTCTGTGCGTTGGGGCCGGCGAGGCAATGAACCCGAAAGCTGCCCGCGGGCATCCCGGTGATATGTCCAATGCGAATCCGTTTTTCGATTGTTATCCGAGCCGTTCTCCTCGGCGGCGTGATCGCCCTGGTCGGTTGGGGGTGGGCTTGGGCCGGGACGATCACCCTCTGGGCGGTGGAATACCCGCCCTACCTGTCCGATACTCTCGACGGCGGAGGCCCCCTGGCCCGGATGATCCGGGAGAGCCTGGCGGAGACGGAGATTCGACCGGAATTCGTTTTCGCTCCCCGGGCCCGATGCGAGGTGATGGTCCGGTCGGGCCGGGCGGCCGGGGCCCTGCCCTTTATCCCGGCCGATGACCGGAAAGCGTTTGCCCGGTTTTCGACTCCGCTGGTGATATCCCGGACGGTCCTATTCTACAAGACGGACAAGCTCCGGTATTTCGAGCCGGGGAGGCTTGGCGATCTCCGGGCCTACGATCTGGGCGGGGTTCGGGGCAATGCCTATGAGATGCGTTTGGCGGCGGCCGGCATCCCGTTGGACTTTTCCCCGGACCTGCCGGGGAGCTTTCGAAAGCTGCTCAGGGGGCGGGTTGATCTCGTGCCGGAAAACGATCGGGTGGGGTGGTGGATTATCAGCCAGCTCTACCCCCGGGGCAACCATACCTTTTCGGCCACTGAGCGCCCACTCTATGTGGACCCGCTCTGCCTCATGGTTTCCCGCCGCCACGACGAGGCCGAACGGCTCCTGGAGGCGGTAAACGCTGGTCTCGACCGACTGCGGCGGTCCGGCCGTCATGCCGGGATTCTTCGGGCGGGCAATCTGAACGGGCCGTAAGGGGCATCGGGGATGGCAATCTACCGGTTTCTCGAAGCCTTCTCCACGCTTCGGGCCAAATTTCTGGCCATTGTGCTTCCGCTGGTGGGGGTCTGCTTCGGGCTTTATGCGGTCGGTTACGGGCTCATTACCTATCGGGCCATGTGCCGGGAGCAGGTGGAGCAGGTGGAAGCCTTTGCGGAAGTCCAGAGCCGGATCATCGCCCTGGCCCTCTGGAACCTCGACCACGACTTTCTGCGGGACCACATCGACAGCCTGGTTGTCTATCCGTGGGTCAGCCGGGCGATCCTGACGGAGCTTGCCTCCGAGGTCTCCGTCTCGGCCGGCGAGCTTCCCGACGACCTTTCAGCGGATCACATCCTGAAGGTGACCCGCGAAATTGATATCCTCCGGAAAGATACCCGATACATCATCGGCCGGCTGACCATCATCTCGCGCACCGACGTGATCCGGGACGCCCTGATTCGGGAGCTTCTGCGGGATTCGCAACTGGTGGCCCTGCTGGTGGCCGCCATCATTGCATCGGCGGTGGCCGCCAACCGGTTGACCATCGGCCGGCCTCTTGACCGGCTTCTCACGGCGATCCGCCATGCCGATGCCCGAGGGGAGCGTCAGCCGGTCCAGTGGGCGTCCCGGGACGAGATGGGGCAGGTCATCGATGCCTACAACTCGCTGGTGGCCAATCTGTCGGCCCGGGAGACGGCGCTCCGCCAGAGCGAGGAGAAATACCGGAACATCTTTGAGCGGGTGGCCGAAGGGATCTTCCGATCCACGCCTGACGGCCGGTTTATCGAGGCCAACCCGGCCATGGCCCGGATTTATGATTACGACACGCCGGGCGATCTGATGCGGAAGGTGACCGACATCGGCCGTCAGCTCTACATCCATTCCGCGGACCGGGACCGGCTGCTGAGCATTATCCGGGAAAAGGGAATCGCTTATGATTTTTCCTGCGAGATGCGGCGGAAGGACGGGCAGACCATCTGGGTCGAGATCAGCGCGCGGGCGGTCACCGATGAGGCGGGGCGAATTCGCTACATCGAAGGGATCACCTCCGATGTGACGGAGCGGAAGACCTGCGAGATCGACCTCCACCACCGGGCGACCATCGACGATCTGACCGCCGTTCCCAATCGATTTCTCTTCCGGGACCGGCTCATACAAAGCATACTCCTGTCGGACCGGCACCGTGAAGAGATGGCGCTGCTCTACCTGGACCTCGACGATTTCAAAAGGGTCAACGATACCCTCGGCCACCATGCCGGTGATGAGGTCCTCCGGCAGACCGCCCAACGGATTCAGCACCGGCTCCGAAAGTCGGACACGGTGGCCCGGCTCGGAGGGGACGAGTTCTGCGTCATCGTCCGTCCGGTGACCGATCCGGCCGAAGCCGGGACGGTGGCGGAGAAGATCATCGAGTCGATTCGGATTCCCTACGAAATGGACGGCAATGTCTTCACGGTGGGCACGAGCATCGGCATCGCCGTCTATCCCCGCCACGCCGACACCGGCGAGGATTTGCTGCAAAAAGCCGACCTGGCCATGTTCCGGGCCAAGCAGGGGGGACGGAACGGATATGCCTACTGGAACGGATCACCGCGCTGAACCGCGCGACAAAGGAGAGCGTCATGAGCACCGACGGCAAGAAAGTCATCTACTCCATGATCGGAGTGAGCAAATATTACGACCGGAGGCCGGTCTTAAAGGACATTTCCCTGTCCTATTTTTACGGCGCCAAAATCGGGGTCCTGGGATTGAACGGGTCGGGGAAGAGCAGCCTTCTGCGGATCATGGCCGGGGATGACACCCAATACAACGGCGAAACCATCCTCTCCGACGGCTACACCGTGGGCTTTTTGCCCCAGGAGCCGCTGGTAAACGAGGATCGGACGGTCCGGGAGGTGGTCGCCGAAGGGGCAGGGGAGGCCACCGCCCTCATGGACGAGTTCAACCGGATCACCGAGCAGCTCGCCGAGCCCCTGTCCGATGATGAGATGGATCGGCTGATCACCCGGCAGGGGGAGGTCCAGGAAAAGCTCGACGCCCTGGATGCCTGGGACCTCGACGCCCGGCTGGAAATGGCCATGGAAGCCCTCCGGTGTCCTCCCGGCGAGATGTCGGTCTCGGTGGTATCCGGCGGAGAAAAACGGCGGGTCGCGCTGTGCCGACTGCTTCTCCAGGCCCCGGACATTCTCCTCCTGGACGAGCCCACCAATCATCTGGATGCCGAATCAGTGGCCTGGCTCGAGCAGCACCTCCAGCGGTATCCGGGGACGGTCATCGCGGTGACCCATGACCGATACTTTCTCGACAACGTGGCCGGCTGGATTCTCGAATTGGACCGGGGACACGGGATTCCCTGGAAGGGCAACTACTCGTCGTGGCTGGACCAGAAGCGGATTCGGCTGGAGTCTGAGGAAAAGCAGGAAAGCCAGCGACGGAAGACCCTCCAGCGGGAGCTGGAATGGATTCGGATGACCCCCAAGGGGCGCCACGCCAAATCCAAGGCCCGGATCAGCGCCTATGAGAATCTCCTCAACCAGGAACGGGAGGACCTGGCCCGGGACCTGGAAATCTACATCCCGCCGGGACCCCGGCTCGGGGACGAGGTGATCCGGGCCGAAGGGGTGAGCAAGGGCTACGGCGACCGGCTCCTGGTCGAGGATATGAGCTTTGCCCTTCCCCCCGGCGGGATGGTCGGGGTTGTCGGCCCCAATGGCGCCGGGAAGACCACCCTGTTCCGGATGATCACCGGCCAGGAAACCCCGGACGACGGCGAGATCCGGGTGGGCGGGACCGTCCGGCTCGCCTACGTGGACCAGAGCCGCGATGACCTCCGGCCGGAGGCCACCATCTGGGAGACCATCTCTGACGGGCGGGAGAAGATCGATCTCGGCGGGCGGGAAGTCAATTCCAGGGCCTATGTGGCCCGCTTTAACTTTTCGGGAGCGGACCAGCAAAAGCGGGTGGGGTCGCTCTCCGGGGGGGAGCGGAACCGGGTCCATCTGGCGAGGATGCTCAAGTCCGGCGCCAATGTCCTGCTGCTGGACGAGCCCACCAACGACCTCGACGTCAACACCATGCGGGCACTCGAAACGGCCCTCGAGCACTTTGCCGGATGCGCGGTGGTGATCAGCCACGACCGGTGGTTTCTCGACCGGATCGCCACCCATATCCTCGCCTTCGAAGGCGACAGCCGGGCGGTCTGGTTCGAGGGAAGCTATTCCGAATACGAGGCGGATCGAAAGGCCCGGCTGGGGACCGACGCCGACCAGCCCCACCGGATGGAGTACCGGCGGCTCACCCGAGCCTGACGGCAGCGTTCCCGGGCGTCTCGGGGCTGGGAGCGCCGGCGTCCCCGCCGGCACTTTCCC
>CAYNGG010000043.1:0-15148 GCA_964396575.1 uncultured Desulfobacteraceae bacterium
CTCATCAATTTCCGGAGTGCCCGATATTCCGCCGCCCATTGCATGATCTCCAGATCGTCCCCGGCTTTGCCGGCTTCATATTCCGCATAAAAGGTTTCGGATGCCATTTTATGTTTTGTTTCAAAAATCTGGAGATGCTCTCGAGTAACCCGTATGGCCTCCGCGATCCGTCGGCGTTCCCGCTCAATGGCCGCCTCAATCAGGTAAAGGCTCTGGTCGTCCGGTACTTGTAGGGTTTGCATGGGGTAGTGGGTACTCTTTCCGCGCTTCTAATGGATGTTATCGCCGAAGCGGCTTCCATCTCAGTTTCTATCGTATTCGGACATGAGCCGCAACAAAAATGATAAAAAGCTCAGATCGGATCCCATTGCCGTCACGCCGGAGCCACATGCAGCTCAGCCATTGCGGAGCGATAAAAGCTTTCAACCTTTTCTAACAACGACCAGCGCATCCCTCAGCGATTGGAAGGCCGAGCCGGAGCGGCCGTGGAGCCGGTCGCGGACAAAGTGGCCGAGCTCCGACTCGGTGATGGCCCGACTGGTCCCGTTTCCGTCCCGGACGGTGATGTCGCCTTCCTTGACGGCATAGCTGAGCAGCGCCAGGGCGGTCCATTCGGCGGCCGGGGTCCGGTCGATCTGAAAGATTGCTCCGCCGGCGGCCCGGAGCTGGTCGAGCAGGGCGTTGGTGGTCTGCCAATTGGGCGGGGGCGGGATGGCGTAACGGGCGTCCCGGATGTAGATGACCCGGCCGTCGGGGTGGTCATCGAAAAACCCGATTCCCCGCTTGAGGCTGGCCCGGACCGAAGCGTGGTTCTGCTCCATGTCGATGAGAATCCGGGCCGGGCGGTCGATGTCGTCCGAACGGATTCGGCATTCGAGATCCACGTACTCGTCGTCGGGGTGACGGAGGTCGGTGAGCTTCAACGAGCCCGTCGCCGGGGCATTGGCCAGAAAGAGGGCCACCGCCCGCCGGGTCCGGTTCCGGTCGGGCGGGTACCGGTCAAAATCCGCCAGGATTTCCTGGAGCTGAGATTCGAAGGCGGCTTCGAGCGCCGAGGCCGGCGGCGAAGGCCGGTCCGGGGCCTTGTCCGGGTAGAGGATCGCGTTGAGCCGGGAGTTGGCCAGCATGATCACCTCCCGGGGGCTGTGAAGCCGGGTCTGGAGCTGTTCCCGGAGCTCAGCCGGATCAAAGGGAAACAATGCCTCGGCAGCGTCTTTTCCCAGCACCGACCCAAGGCGGGCCCGGATAATGGCCAGAGCGTCATCGGCGTCGCAGCCCTTGAGGCGGAACTCGTTGGTCCGCAGCCGGGTGACCACCTGATGGTTGAGCTTCCGGATGAAGCGGTCCTCCCACTGCTCGCTCCGAACAAAGGCCACCGGCAGCATGGCCCGGGCGTTATCCACGAGGAGCTCCACCATTTTGCCGAAGGACCGGATCTTGTCGTCGGTGTCGTAGTTTTCGAGCCGGTCGAAGCAGACGACCAGAGGCTGACCGTAGGCCGACAGAAGGAGGCCGAGGGCGTGGAGGATATACCGGGAGGTCTGCTCGAGGGAGGCCACCGAATCCCCGGTTCGGTCCTCGACCCCGAGAAGGGCCGCGTCCGCCTCGTCGATGGCGGTCCCCTTCAGCCATTCGACCACCGCCGACCGCCGGTCCCGGTCCGGATACTGGAAGAGAACCCGGAGAAAGGTCTTTGGGATTTCGGGAAACTGGAGCCGGATGTAGTCGATCACCGAGCGCCGGGGGTCGGGTTCTTCGAGGACCCGTTCGAGCAGCGCCCGGACCACCTGGCCGGAATACTCGAAAAAGCCCATTTTCGCCCGCTTTTTTTTGAAGATGGCGGCGGGGTTCCGCCGGAGCCGGTCGAAGACCGTGGTCCGTTGCGGCTCTGCCTCGGGCTGAGCCGATTCCACGGCCGCGAGGATCTTTTCGAGGATGATGTCGAGCTGGGTGGTCCGATCGGTCCGGCTGACGGGATAACAGAGGTTGACCATTACCTCCCGGAGGAGATACCGGTAGGTCTGATCCGGGTCTTCGATGGGCTGGATGTAGGCGAAGGTGAACGGATAGCGGGCCGCCTTGCCGTGCTGGAGAATCCGGCTGATGAGGTGGGTCTTCCCGCTGCCCACTTCTCCGAAGACAAGGCCGGCACAGGGGATGGAGGGGGTCCGGGTCTTCTGCCCGATCAGTTGCCGCAGTCCCTCCGACGCCCCCGAGTTGATCGATTCGACATCGAGGTATCGGTGTTCCCAGGGGTTGCCGACGCTGGAGGAAATAAAGGGGTTTTCTCTCCGAATGGCGTCGAGGTTCGGTTTGTTATCCGTCATGTCCGTCTCCCCACCAGGTCAAGGTGATGTAGAGCAGCCCGTTCGGGTCCCGGTAAGCGCCTTCGAGCTGGAATTCGGTCAGCGCCGACGGGTCGCCGCCGTGGAGCTCGATGGCGTAAGCGGCCATCATCTCCCGGAGCATATCATCAAACCGCTGCCGGGGCCAGTCCAAATACGCCCGCAGGGCATGAATCCGAATCAGTCCCTGGTCCCGGGCCAGGGCCCGGCAGGCTGCTCCGAAGGCCGCCCGATCCGATCCATCCGCCGGTGCCGCCGACGTGGCCAAGCCTCCGCCGGGGGGTGCCGGGTGGAGCTTCGGAAGGTGGCCGGGCCCCAAGGTGCAGATCACCTTCCCGGATTCGACAAGCTCGTTGACCGCGTCGAGAACCGCTCGCTGGGAAAGGGGTAGCGCCTGGACGAGCTGTTTCGATGAGATCCCGGGCCGCCGGCGGATGGCCGCTTCAACGAATGCCGACGGCGGCCGGCGCCGTCCGACCACCGGAGATCGGCCGCCTCCGTAAAGCCGGAGCCGGTCTCCGAGCAGCGGGGCAATGGCGGCGGCGACATGGGCGGGTGAGGCTCGCCCGCCGGACAGCTCCAGCCGCCGGAGCGCGACTGCGGGAAGCCGGTCCCGAAGCCGGGCAACCGTGATAAAGTCCCGCCCCGTCTCCTGAAGCGCCCTGTCGATCAGGTCGCGGATATATTCGGGCGTATCGGAATCGTTGGTCACTTGAGCATCATCCGTTATGAAACCGGGCCATTTCGCCGTCCAGAACCGCGGTGAAATGGCCCGGTTTCGTTTGATGCGGGGCCGATTTCAGCCCCGCAGTCTATCATGAGGGGCCTCATATCAGCTTTCCGGCGGCGTGTAAAGCCGGGGGACGGGTGGCCGCCGGCTCCCAAGACCTCTCCCGTTTCGTTTCGACGTCGGCATCCGCTTGTCAGGATAGGGTTTGCACTTGCGAGGCGAAAGTGATAGAATCCCTCCGATGGAAAGACGCTCGGGAATGGATCCACTTATGATTTCAGGCGATCAGCAGCCGGGGAGCACACAGGCCGGCGAGCGGGGACCAACGCTTTTTCTAAAAGCAAAAGGGATTAGCCCGTCGATCGCTAATCCCTTCCGAGTTTCTGGTACGCCTGAAGGGATTCGAACCCCTGACCTACGGATTAGAAGTCCGTTGCTCTATCCATCTGAGCTACAGGCGCTTTACAAGCGTCAATTCAAAAACCCTGTTTACCATAATCCATTTCGATCGTCCAGCAAAAAAGCGATGATCACAAAGCCCGCATGGGTTTTAGAAAGCGTATAGATGCCGAGCACAACCGCTAAAAAGAAGACGGCCCAGACGGGGCGGTCAAACAAGGGCCGAACGCCTCGCGAAAGCGATGACAAGGCCGTCGTCAAATATGATCCGCTCCAGCGGTATCTGGCCGAAGTCAACCATTACCGGCTCCTGACCCGGGATGAGGAGCGCGATCTCACCACCCGGGTCTGGGAATACGAAGACCGGGACGCGGCCTATGCCCTGGTCACCGCCAATCTCCGGCTGGTGGTCAAGATCGCCCTGGAGTTCCAGCGGGTCTGGATGCAGAACCTCCTCGACCTGATCCAGGAAGGCAATATCGGGCTGATGCAGGCGGTCAAGAAGTTCGATCCGTATAAGAACGTCAAATTCTCCTACTATGCCTCCTTCTGGATTAAAGCCTATATCCTCAAGTTCATCATGGACAACTGGCGGCTGGTCAAGATCGGGACGACCCAGGGCCAGCGGAAGCTCTTTTTTAAGCTCAAAAAGGAAAAGCAGGCCCTCATCGACCAGGGCTTCGACCCCAAACCCCGGCTCTTGTCGGAACGGCTGGGGGTGTCGGAGCGGGAGATCGTTGACATGGACCAGCGGCTCGACGGGTGGGATGTCTCCCTGGACGCGCCGGTGAAGGACGATTCCGACACGGAACGAATCGATTTCCTGTCCACGCCGACCGAAACCGCCGAGGACCGGGTGGCCAAAAAGGAGATGGACGTCCTGCTTCAGAACAAGATCGAGTCCTTCCGAAAACAGCTCACGGAGCGCGAGCTGGAGATCTTCAACCAGCGGATCTATTCCGACAACCCCGACACGCTCCAGGAGATCGGCGACCGCTACGAGATCTCCAGGGAGCGGGTCCGCCAGGTCGAAAAGACCATCATCCGGAAGATGCGGGAGTTTTTCCAGCAGGAGATGCTCGATTTCAACGCCTACACCAGTGAAGCGGCGCCAAAGTAGGCGGCGCGGAAAGCGGAGATCGCCAGACATGGTCAATGTAAGAATGCGGCGGGAGCCAATGTCATGAGCCTAAACGCACGACAATGGCTCGTCTGGATGGCAGCGGCCTTCATCCTGGCCGGGTGCGTGGACGAGGGCCGGGTCCGGCCCACCGCCCCGGAGGCACCGCCGGCCCGAACCGAGTCCACACCTCCGGCCGACGCACCGACATCCGAACCGACGGGCACGCCACCGCCATCGGACGAGAGGGTCCGGACGCTCTTGCCGGCCCCGGTCATTGAAAAGCTGGTCCCCTATTCCGGGGACCGCTACTATTATTATCTCGAATCGCACATCCACTGGCGGCGGGGAGACCTCGACGGAGCCATCGACTATCTCCGGCGGGCCATCGACGCGGACCCCGATTCGGAGTTTCTCCGCCGGGAGCTCATCGACCTCCACCTCCGGCGCAAGGAAAACGAGTCGGCCCGGTCGGCGGTGGAGAATATGCTCAAAAGCCAGCCCGAAGACACCGACCTCCTGATCCTCCTGGGCAAGCTCGAAGCCCGGATGGATGACGTGGAAGGAGCCATTGCCGCCTATGAGCGGGCTCTGGCCAGTGATCCCGACCGGAAGGAGACCTACATTCTCCTGGGCAGTCTCCTGATAGATGCCGATCTGCCGGATCGGGCCTTTGCGGTTTATTCGAACCTGGTGGACCGGTTTCCGGACGCCTACGTGGGCCATTTCTTCCTGGGCAAGCTCCACGCTGAACGGGGAGATTACGCCGCCGCCGAGCGGGCCTTTCATAAGACGCTGGCCCTGGAGCCTGATCTCGAGGAGCCCAGGTACGAGCTGCTGGCGATCTACGAGCAGCAGGGCCGCACCAGCCGGGCGGTGGAGGGATACCAGGAGATGCTGGCCCACGATCCGGAAAACATCCGTGCCGCCCTGGGACTCTCTTTACTTTACCACCGGACCGGCCGGGACGGGGCCGCGAGTCGGATTCTGCGGGATCTCGGCGAGCGGAGCGCCGCCGAGCCGGAAATCCTCCGGACCATCGTCCGGAATTATATCAAATCCGAAAACAACGAGGCGGCCATCGCCATTCTGGAGGGGATGCTCGAAGGGGCCCCGGAGTCGTCTCAGATTCACTATGTCCTCGGGGTTTCCCTTGACGAGGCCGGTCAGGCTGAAGCGGCGATCCGTCATTTCCGGGAGGTCTCGGCCGAGTCGGCCTTTTTTTCCAACGCGGCGGTCCACATCGCCTTTCTCTACCAAGACCGGGGCGAGCTGGCGGAGGGAATCGATTTTCTGGAGGAAGCCATCGGGCAGGATCCGGACAACCCGGAGCTCTACCTTTACCTCGGCTCCTTTTACGATGATCAGGACAACCTGGAAGCGGCCGTGTCAACCTATCAGCGGGGGCTGGCGGTCGATTCGGAAAACGGCCGGCTCCATTTCCGCCTCGGGGTAGTCCAGGACAAGCTCGGGAACAAGGCGGCTTCCATCGAATCCATGAAAACGGTGATCCGCCTCGAACCGGAAAACGCCTCGGCGCTCAACTACCTCGGCTACACCTACGCTGAGATGGGGGAGAACCTCGAGGAGGCCGAGCGGCTGATCACGGAGGCCCTCCGCCACAAGCCGACGGACGGCTACATCACCGACAGCCTGGGCTGGGTCTATTACCAGACGGGGCGTTTTGACGAGGCCGTTGACACTCTGGAGCGGGCCGTCGAGCTTGTCCCCGACGACCCCATCATCCTCGAGCACCTCGGCGATGCCTATCGGAAGACCGGCCAGACGGAAAAGGCCCTCGATGCCTACCGCCGGTCACTCCGGGAAAAGACGGATGCCGATGAAGCGGAGATCGAATCCCTTCGGGAGAAGATCCGGGAGCTCACCGAAGGGGGGGTGTGAAGCGGATCACCGCCCACCGATCGGCTCGGGCGCTGCGCTGGGGCTTGGCTCTCTGGCTGGCATCAAGCTGGGGCTGTGCAACCCTGCTCGGCATCCGGGACTACGACCGACCGGAAACCCGGACCCTCGTGGAGGCCCTGGCTGACCGCCCGGCCCCGTCGGCATTCAAGGGGATCGGGACCCTCCGGGTCTTTACCGACGGTCGCCGTCAGACCTTTCGCCTGGCCTGGGTGGCGGTCCGGCCCGAGAAGCTGCGGATCGAGCTGCTGGCGCCGGGCGGCCCGGCCGTGAAATTCGCGACCGACGGCGAATGGATCTACCTCCTTTCCCCCGCCGACGGTAAGCGCCATGTGGGACGGGATCACCATCCCGACTTCGGGGACTTGCTTCCCGTGCCGGTGACGGTCCGGGACCTGGTGGCCCTGATGGCCGGGCGGGTCCCGCTGGGGGCATTTGACCGGGCCGAATCAGCTCCCGCCGACGACGGGATTCACCTGACCGCCGGCCGGCGGGGGCGGACCGTGTCGGAAGCCTGGCTTTCGGCCGAGGATTCCCGGCTGCTCCGACTGGAGCGTTTTGGATCGTCGGGGGAGCTGATCTATCGATGCGAGCCCGGCCATTATACTGTCGTGGATGGCCACCGGATTCCCTTCAGCCTCCGCTTTACGGCCGACGACGCCCGGACGGGCATGACCCTGCAAATGGAGCGCTTCTGGTCGGAGACGGCGGTTTCGCCCGACCTTTTCGTTTTAGACCCGGCCCCGGCTGGAGGCGGCCGATGAAGTCCATGGCCATCGCCCTCGAATCCCGCCTCAGAGCCTGCCGGAACGTGGTCACCCTCGGGGTCCGGACGAACTTCTCCGACTACTCCCCCGAGGCGGCGGAAATGATCCGGAGCGCGGAAACGGTCTATTACCCGACCCCCTTTTATGCCGACCTTTTTGACGCGATGGGCAAGCGGACCTTCCCGAGCTATCACACCTACAAGTGCGTCCAGGACAAGATCAAGCAGACCGCCCTGTTCGATATCCTGGAAATCCCTCATCCCCGAACCCGGGTTTATTATGGCCGAAGGTGGCCGAACCGGGTCACCGAGACCTTCCCCTACCCTTTCATCGCCAAAATCCCGAGGGGGTCGGCCATGGGGCGCGGGGTCTTTTTGATCCGGGAGCCGGCTGATCTGGCGGCCTACCGGGAAAAGAGCCCCGGCGTCGCTTACATCCAGGAATACCTGCCCATCGACCGGGATATCCGGGTGGTGGTCATCGGCCGGCGGGTGATCCATGCCTACTGGCGGATCGCGGCGCCGGGGGAGTTCCGGAGCAACGTCTCGGCCGGGGGGACCATCCGGCTCGACGAGGTCCCCGAAGAGGCGGCGGATTTGGCTCGGACGGCGGCCCGGGCCTGCGGCTGGGATGATGTCGGGGTGGATATCTGTTGTCATGGCGGATGTTATTACGTGCTGGAGGCGAACATGAAATACGGCCGGGAGGGGTTCCGGGCAGCGGGGCTGGACTACACGGCCATCATGGAGCGGATGATCGACGATGGCGAAATCTGATTCCCCCACCTTCAAGGCCATCCAGAAAGCCCTTCTGGAGCGGGAGGCACGGGACCGGTCCGCGGCGGCCACGCCGAGCCGCGGCGGCATCCGCCGGCGCTCCGAAGACCGGCTGGCCGACGATTATCGCCAGGCCTTTTCCTTAGACGTTGACCGGATCATGCACTCCCTGGCCTATACCCGATACATCGACAAGACCCAGGTCTTCTACCTCACGGTCAACGACCATATCACTCACCGGGTGCTCCACGTTCAGCTCGTCTCGAAGATCGCCCGGACCGTGGGCCGGTTCCTCGCCCTGAACGAGGACCTCATTGAGGCGGTAGCATTGGGCCACGATATCGGCCATCCCCCATTCGGCCACGATGGCGAGCGGTTTTTATCCGAGCTCTGCCAGGAAGCCGGGATCGGGTGCTTCTATCACAGCGTCCAGAGCGTCCAGTTTCTCGACCGGGTCGAGCGAAAAGGGCGGGGATGGAATCTCTGCCTTCAGACCCTCGACGGCATCCTCTGCCACGACGGCGAGATCCATGACCGGTCCCTTGGCCCTGACACCGACAAGACCTTCCGCCGGCTAGATGACGAGCTGGCCGACAAGCGGGCTGATCCGACGATGCGGCTGACGCCCATGACCCTGGAAGGGTGCGTGGTCCGGTTCGCCGACACCATCGGCTACATCGGCCGGGACGTGGAGGACGCCATCCGGATGGGGATGATCGACCGGTCGGACCTCCCGGCATCAGCCACGGCGGTCCTGGGTAAAACCAACGGCACCATCGTCTTCAACCTGGTCACCGATCTGATTGAAAACAGCTTTGAGCAGCCCAGCATCGCTTTCAGCGAGCCGGTCTCCGAGGCGCTCCGGGCCCTTAAGGCCTTCAACCTCGACCGGATTTATCTCAACCCCCGGCTCAAAGCCCATGTCGGGGTCATCCGGGACCTCTTTCGCCGATTGTTCGACCAGTACCTCACGGACCTCTACCGGCGGAACCGGGCGTCGTCCCTCTTTACCGGCTTTCTCGACGGGATGGCCCCGGACTATCTGGAGACCCACGCGGACCCCGAAATCGTCCGGGATTTCATCGCCGGCATGACGGATCAGTATTTTCTCCGACAGTGCCCGCCGGACCGGGTGGCGATGCTGCCGACCCGGTAGATATGCATCAGGCGAGGACCTATCGGGGCCGGGTGCGGGGCGACGGATTGATCACCTTCGGGGTCGTGGTCAAGGAAACCGATCTGATGATCCGGGCCGAAACCGACCTCACGGATACCGCTCGGGAATCGGTACTTCGCCAGCGGCGGTATCTCGAGGACTGTATCCGCCGGCATCCGGCCTTTGCCCGAAGCCTGGTCCCCTGGTCGGCGCCGGACCGGGAGGCCGGGATCATCGAGGCCATGATCGACGCGGGAAAACGGGCCGGGGTCGGTCCCATGGCGGCGGTGGCCGGGGCCATTGCCGAAGCCGTGGGCCGGGATCTTCTGGCCGAAAGCCCTCAGGTGGTGGTGGAAAACGGCGGCGACATCTTCTGCCGGAAAGATGGGTCGATTACGGTGGCGCTCTACGCCGGAGCATCGTCTTTGAGCCTTCGGGTGGGCATCCGTCTGGCGCCCCGGGCCGATCCGGTCTGCATCTGTACCTCGTCGGGGTCGGTGGGCCATTCCCTGAGCCAGGGGCGGGCCGATGCCGTCTGCGTGGTCTCTCCGTCGGGGGCTCTGGCCGACGCCCTGGCCACGGCCCTGGGCAACCGAATCCGGTCGGGGAACGATATCGAGGCGGCCATCGAAGCGGGCCGCCGAATGGACGGCGTATGCGGCATCGTGGCCGTTGCCGGCCGGCGGATCGGGGCCTGGGGAGATCTGGAAGTCGTGCCCCTCGACGGAAAAAGGGGTTGAGTTTCAGAAGGATAACGATTAGATTAGGAAAATTTGGGTCGGTCGGCGGATGGGCAACGGCCCGCGGCGCCGGAAAATCCGGACGCTTGCCCGCCGGCCGACGCCGCGCTAAGAAGCTTGGGGGAACGTCCCCGGCGCAACCGATGGGTCACCGCTAGGGTCAGAAAGTCGGATTGGAACCGGTTGAAACCAAGGGAGGAGAAATCATGAGCAAGTTTAAGATCGGTGTGTGGGCTGTGGTTTTCGTGTTGATCCTGCTGTTCTTTCTGCACAACCAGGCGTTTTTTATGACCAAAAATACCTTTGACATCAACGTCTTCGGCATTCCCTCCCTATCGGAATACAGCTCGTTTTTCAATACCTACGAGACCCCGCCCCTGCCCAATATCGTCATCTTCATCGGTTTTTTTCTCCTGGGGGTGTTGGTGACCTATTTTTTCTACATCTTCGGATGGATGAAATCCAAGCGGGTCATCAAGCGGCTTTCCTGCGACTGTGAGTCCCTTCACCAGAAGATCGACGAGCTGGAGTCTGAGCTGGCCATGGCTCGGGGCGGCGGACCCGCCAGAAGACGGGAGGTGGACGCCGCGGATGAGGCCGAAATGGCGGCCATGGAAGATAGCGCGGCCGGCCAGGCGCTGAAAAAGAAATAAACATCCGAGGCGGGCCGCCCCGCCGATCCCTGACAGCGGGGGGGCCGACCCGACAGCCGATGAGCGAGCCCCGGGCAACACCGATGATGCAGCAGTACCTCTCTATTAAGGAGCGGTACGCCGACGCCATCCTCTTTTTCCGGATGGGGGATTTCTACGAGATGTTTTTCGAGGATGCCCTGACCGCATCCAAGATCCTGGAAATCACCCTGACATCGCGGAACAAAAAGGACGGATCCGAAGTCCAGGTCCCCATGTGCGGGGTGCCGGTCCGGGCGGCCCAGGGTTATATCGCCCGGCTCATCTCGGGCGGGCACAAGGTGGCCGTCTGCGAGCAGACCCAGGACCCGGCGTCGGCCACCGGGCTGGTCGATCGGGAGGTGGTCCGGGTCATCACCCCGGGGATGATCGTCGAGGACGAATTCCTGGACGAGCGGTCGAGCAATTACATCCTGGCCGCTGCCCGGCACGGCGACCGGGCCGGCGTCGCCTGGCTCGATATTTCCACCGGGACCTTCCGGGTTTTCGAAACGGCGGCCGGCAGGACCCTCGAGGAGGAAATCCGCCGGATCGGTCCCCGGGAGCTGCTTTTGCCCGAAGGGGCCAAGGACGGAGACGACCCTCTCCTGGTGTCGGTACGGGCGGCGGTGGACGGCGCATCGGTCAGCCGTTGGCCGGATCGGTTTTTCGAGCCTCGGGCGGCCTACGAGCAGCTCACCGGGCAGATGGGGACCGTTTCGTTGGAGGGGTTCGGGTGTGAGGAGATGACGGCGGCGATCCGTGCGGCCGGAGCCCTGGTGCATTACGTCCGGGAGACTCAGAAGCGGGCCGTCGGCCAGCTCACCCGGATCGAAACCCACGCGCCCGCTCGTTATCTGACCATCGATGAGGTCTCCGCCCGGAACCTCGAGCTCTTCCGGAATATCCGGTCGGGAAGCCGAAAAGGGACGCTCCTGTCGGTGATCGACCGGACGGTAACGGCCATGGGGGCTCGCCGGATGAAAGAGTGGCTTCAGTACCCTTTGGTCAGCGCTGAAGCGATTCGGAGTCGCCAGGATGCCGTGGCCGCCGCCCTGGAAAACCCGTCGGCCCGGAAGACACTCCGGGAGCTTCTATCCGACATCCATGACCTCGAGCGGCTGGGGAGCAAAGCGGTGATGGGACACGCCACCCCCCGGGATTTAACGGGCCTCAAACGGTCCCTGGGCCGGCTCCCGGAGATCATCGAGGCGCTTGCCGACCTGCCGGCCGAGCTGTTCCGGGTGGATATCGAGGTGGCCCCGCTGACGGCCCTGGCCGATCATATCCACCGGGCCATCCGGGAGGATGCCCCCCCAACCGTAAGCGAGGGCGGAATCATTTGTCCTGGCTACAGCCAGGAATTGGACGAGCTGGTCCGAATCGGGGCCGACGGCAAGGGGGCCCTGGCCCAAATGGAGGCCCGGGAGCGGAAGGCAACCGGCATCCAAACGCTGAAAGTCCGCTATAACAAGGTGTTCGGCTACTATATCGAGATCCCCAAGCGCCGGCTGGACGAGGTGCCCGACCACTATATCCGGAAGCAGACATTGGTCAACGCCGAACGGTACATCACCGACGAGCTCAAGTCCTTCGAGTCGAAGGTCCTTGGGGCTCAGGAGGAGCGGGCTTCCCTGGAGTATGCCCTTTTCGAGGAGGTCCGGGAGGCGGTGTCGGCCGAAACGACCCGGCTCCAGGCGGCGGCCCGGTTTCTGGCCCGCCTGGACTGCATCCTGGCACTGGCCCAAGGCGCCGAAGCGGACGGATATTCCCGGCCGGAGATCGTCACATCCGGGGAGCTGATCATCGAGGACGGCCGGCATCCGGTGGTGGAAAAGCTGATGACCGGCGAGCGGTTTATCCCCAACACGGTGCGGATGGACCACCGCGACAGCCAGGTGCTCATCATCACCGGACCCAATATGGCCGGGAAATCCACCGTTTTGCGTCAGGTGGCCCTGACGGTCCTGATGGCGCAGATGGGGGCTTTTGTCCCGGCGGCCCGAGCCGTGGTCTCGGTGACCGACCGGATCTTTACCCGGGTGGGCGCTCTGGACAACCTGTCCGGCGGGCAGTCCACCTTCATGGTGGAAATGCAGGAGACCGCCAATATCCTGAACAACGCATCCCCCGAGAGCCTGGTGATCCTGGATGAGATCGGGCGGGGGACATCCACCTTTGACGGCCTGTCCATCGCCTGGTCCGTGGCCGAATATCTCCATGACCTTCGGGGCAAGGGGGTCAAAACCCTCTTCGCCACCCATTACCATGAGCTTATCGCTCTGGCCGACCGCAAGCCTCGGATCCGGAACCTCAGCATCGCCGTGAAGGAGTGGAAGGGGGAGATCATCTTTTTGCGGAAGCTGGTGGCCGGAGGGACCAGCCGGAGCTACGGCATTCAGGTGGCCCGCCTGGCGGGAATTCCGGCCGGGGTCATTGAGCGGGCCGGAGAGGTCCTTCGCCGAATCGAGGCGGAAGGGACGCCGGCCGTGGCCATTAACGCGGTTGCCGATGCTCCGTCGGGCGGGGAATACGTTCAGATGAACCTTTTCGGCGGCCCGGACCGGGAGGTGGTCGAAGCCCTGATGGGGATCGACCTCGACCGGATGACCCCCATCGATGCCTTGAACCGCCTGTACGCATTGCGGGAAAAAGCCGGACGAATCCGCTGATTGTCATGCTGACACGGAGATGGATCATAGCCGCTTTTCTGGCGGCCGTCGCTTTGACGGGCGGTCCCGGCAGCGCCCATGCTGAGACGGCGGAGGAGACCTTTTTCAAGGGACAGGCCTGCTATGCCCGGCTCCGTGAGGCCCCGGAGAAGATGCAATACCGCGACAATTGGTTTCCCTGCATCGGGCGGTTTCAGGACGCTTACACGGCCGAGCCCGGCGGGCGGTACGCCGCCGCCAGCCTTTACATGGCCGGCAAGCTTTACGCCGAGCTTTACCGCCGGTCGGGAGTAGCAGCCGACCGAAAGGAGGCCATCGACTATTTCCAGCGGGTGCGGCGCCGATTCCCCAACAGTGCTTATCGGCCCAAGGCCGATGACGAGATGGCCGCCCTGTCCGCAAGGTCCGCGAGGTCGGCCCCGGCCGCCCCCCCGGAGATCAAACGGGTCCGCGTGGAGAAATCTTTGGAGTCGGAGCCGGAGGCGGCCGCCCCCGCCGGGGGAGATCCCCCGCCTCATAAGCGAAGAGGGGCGATCTATCGGGCGGCCAAAGCTCAGTATCGGCAGGGCCGGGCCCGGGAGACAGTTGCGGTCCGGAAAGCGGGGCGATCGGCGAGCCGGCCGGCCCCCGCCACCGATCAAGTGACGGTCACCGGCCTCCGGGTCTGGTCGAATCCCAACTACACCCGGATCGTGGTGGATGCCAATGGGGAGACCGGCTACAACTATCGGTTTCTGGAGCAGGACCCATCCATTGACAAGCCCGAGCGGCTCTATATCGACTTCGAAAACGCCGCGCTCGGCGACAACATCCAGAAGATCGTGCCCATCAACGACGACCTCCTGCTCGATGCCCGGGCCGGGCAGTACAGCCGGGACGCCGTCCGGGTGGTCATCGACATCAAGTCCTTCAAGAATTACAAGATCTTTTCCCTGAGAAACCCCTTTCGGACCGTCATCGACGTCTGGGGCCGGGACGCCGGGGCGGAGCCCGCTTTTCTGGCCGATTCGGACCAACGGCCGCCCCCGAGCGACGACACCGACCGAGGGGGGGATGCTCCCTTGGCCATCCCGCCTCGGGACGACCCGGTGACCGCCAACGACCTGGCCAAACAGCTCGCCCTCAATGTGAACCGGATCGTCATCGATCCGGGCCACGGCGGACGGGATGCCGGGGCGGTGGGATACCATTCCCACGTCCATGAAAAAGACGTGGTCCTGGCCATCGGCAAGCGCCTGGCCCGGGTGATCCGGGAGCGGCTGGGCTGCGATGTGGTCATGACCCGGACCACCGACCGGTTTCTGACCCTCGAAGAGCGGACCGCCATCGCCAACACCCGGAACGCCGACCTCTTCATTTCCCTTCACACCAACGCCCATCGGAACCGGAACGCCTACGGGATCGAGACCTATTTCCTCAACCTGGCCACCGACGACGACGCCATCCTGGTGGCGGCTCGGGAAAATGCCACATCCCGGAAAAACATCAGCGATCTCCAGGCCATCCTGAACGACCTGATGCAAAACGCCAAAATCAACGAGTCCAGCCGGCTGGCCGCTCATGTTCAGCGCTCGCTTTTCAGCCAGTTGAAGACCCGATACGGCCAGATTAAGGACAAAGGGGTCAAACAGGCCCCCTTCTATGTGCTGCTCGGGGCCCAGATGCCGGCCATCCTCGTCGAAACCTCGTTTATCAGCAACAAGCGGGAGTGCAACCGCCTGACCAATTCGAGCTATCAGCAGCATCTGGTGGAGGGGATCTACCGGGGAATTCTAAATTACATCAGGGAAACCAACCCAACCGCCCTTCTGGGGCCGCAAGGCAAGCGGAGCGGATAGAGATGAGTGCTGAG
>CAYNGG010000044.1:0-14903 GCA_964396575.1 uncultured Desulfobacteraceae bacterium
GGGGGGAGGGGTTTATCCGGCTCGTTAAACCCGGTTTTCCGCCAGCATCCGCCGGAGATTGCCGCCGACGAGCTTCTTCGTCACCGAATCGGGCAGGCCCAGCCGGTTGATCTTGTCCAGCTCGGCGGCGGGGTGGCCGAAGGGAAAGTCCGATCCGAAGAGAATCCGGTCGTCGCCGTACCGGTCGAGGTAGTCCCGGATTTCCGAAGCCGGTGCCAGGGCCGTGTCCGTGTAAATGTGGGCCGCTGAAAAGACATCCCGGTCGGCCAGAGCCCGGTAGCCGCCGTTGAGCATCCCGAGGTGGGGGATGATCGTCCGGACTCCCGGAGCGATCTCGTGGATGAACCGGAGCGTATGGCTTAGCTCTTCCTCGAGGACCACCGGGAGGTTCCGGCGCCGGATCTCGTCGATTGCCGCCGCGCATCGGGGATCGTCGTAGTGGTACGGCGGCTCGTCGGCGTGCCGGTGCCACTTGATGCCCTTATGGTCCGGGGTGAGCTGATCGACGGCAAAGTCGTTCCAGATGAAAAAGTAGGGGATCACCGCGAGGTCGGCGGTGGTGGCGGCTAATAGGTAGGTGTTGGCCCGCCGGCGGCGTTCTTGCCATTCGGGAGTGTCGGTGAAGCCGGGGTCATGCCGGTCGTAGATTTCCATGACCGGGGCGAAGGCGACCACCGTCGAGATCCCGGTGCCACGAGCCGCCGCCCGGTAGTCTTCGACGGCCTGAGGGGGAAACCGGTCCTGGATTCCGCAGTGGGCGTGGGCGTCGATGATCTCCATCCGTTCGGTCATGGGCGCGTTCCTCTGTCCCGGCCGGGACACCGGTCCGCCGGACCGGTGTCCCTCCGTCGGGCATTACTCGTTTAATCCGAACTCGTCGGGGGGCAGCCCCAGCTCGTAACAGATCTCCTTGACCACCGCCTTTTCGTCGGCGTCGAAGTCGCCGTCGGCGGCCCCGATGGCACAGCAGACCCGCACCAGCAGCCTGGCCTCGTCCGATTTCTTCTTGATCTTGCCAATGGTCCGCAGGGCCTCGGCCTTGCCGATGGTCAGGTCGAACTCGAAGCTCTTGACATGCTTTTCAAAGCTTTCGATGACCTTGCTCATATCGAAGACCTTGAGGGAATCGTCCCGCTGGATGAAGCCCCCCATCTTCGCCTTCTCCTCGGGCTTGACCACCCCGTCGGCAAAGGCCACCAGGGCGCAGCCGGCGGTGACCGCATCCATGAAATTCTTGCTCTTGAATCGCTTGACTTCCTCGGTGACGTTGGTCGTCTGGTTTTTCAGCCAGTCTAATACACCCATTTAATCCTCCTTGGCTTATGGTCGATGACAGGTTAGAATCCGGAAGCGGTCCGCGGTACCGGACCGAGCTTCCATAATGGATACATTATATCGAACAACTGGAAAAATCAAACCGGAAAAGGGGGAAACCCATGGCGAAGATGACCGAGCGAATGCAAAACCTGTTCAATCAGCAGAAGGTGGTGGTGCTGGCCACGGCCGATCCGGACGGGGTGCCCAACGCGGTGCCCGTGGGCGCCAAGGAGATCATCGACGACGAGACGATCCTGATCTCCGACCAGTATTTCAACAAGACCCTGGCCAACCTGAAGGCCAATCCCGTCGCCGCGGTGACGGTTTGGGAAGGCCACGAGGGGTACCAGTTTAAAGGCCGGATCACCATCGAGACCGAGGGCGAACGCTACGAGCGGGCCGCCCAATGGGTGGCGGAAAAGGGGAAGAAAGCCGGCCGGGAGCTCCGGTCCAAGGGGATCGTCTTGCTCCACATCGAGGCGATCTACGGCGTCTCGCCGGGTCCCAACGCCGGGGCCAAACTGACGTGACCGGCGGAAAGGAGACCTTCATGGATTTCGAGACCATCACCTATGAGGCGCCCGAGCCGGGTTTGGGCATCCTGACGCTCAACCGGCCGGCCTCTTACAACGCCGTCAACTGGCGGATGATGACCGAGCTGGAGACCTTCTGGCGGGATCGGCTCGACGACTTTGACACGGATGTGATCATCCTTCAGGGGGCCGGGGACAAGGGGTTCTGCGCCGGGCTGGATATGAAGGAGACCGCCCGGACGGCTCCGGAGATGCGGGTTTCCGAGTTCTACCGGTTCCAGAGCCGGCTGGCCCGGCTCAACCTGGCCATGCGCCGGGCCCCTCAGCCGATCATCTGCGCGGTCCACGGGGCCGCGGCCGGGCTGGGTTTGAGCTTCGTTCTCGCCTCGGACATCCGGGTGGTCAGCAACGACTCCCGGTTCTGCGCCGCCTACATCAACATCGGCCTCGGGGGCGCCGACATGGCCTGCTCCTATTTCCTGCCCCGGATGATCGGGGCGGGGCGGGCTTATGAGATCATGTACACGGGCGAGTTTCTGTCCGCTTCGGAGCTGATGGACCTGGGGCTCTTCAGCCGGATGGTCGATCGGTCGGAGCTGATGGAAACGGCTCTGAGCCTGGCCCGGACCCTTTTGACCAAAAACCGGCTGGGACTCCGGCTGACCAAGGAGGCCATCAACGTCAACATCGACGCCGGCGGGCTGGAGGCGGCCCTGGCCGCCGAGGACCGGAACCAGACGCTTTTGGCCATCGGGCCGTTTCTAAAGCATCCGGCGGAGGGCGTGTGATGGCGGAACCCGCTGCGAGCTCGAGGCGGGCGGGCCGATTCGACAGAAAGACGGTGACCCGGTTCCCGGCTCTGTTGAACCGGATGGAATCGGCGATCCGGTTGACCAGGATGTAGCCCCGCCGGTAAATTCCGGCGGGGTTTTCCGGCAGGGCCATGTCCAGGGACCGGTAATCAAAGCCGGCACCCCCGTCCTGGACCGATATGATGAACCGGTCCCGGCGTGGGTCCCGGATGATCCGGCAGACCAGCGTCCGTTCAGGATCGCTCCGATTGCCGTGGGTGATGCCGTTCAGGACCAGCTCCCGGAGAACGATGAGGAACCGGGGCGTCTGACGGGCGCCCCGGGCCCTCAGGTAGGTTTCCGACAGGGGCAACAGCCGGCCGAGCATCCGTCGGTCCGATGAAAGGCGGAAGGTCAGGGCCTGGGGGGTCTGGGTCATTTCAAACATCCGGTTACAGGAGACCTCCGTTGGGTAATCCGGCCGAAGACCATCGGATGGCACCGGTTGGCCGGGCGGTAGTGCCCCGCCGTGACACGCGAGGGGGGAACGATCGAAAGAGACGGGTCTGACGTTAAAGCTCATGCCAGAGTCCGCGCCTCCGCCACGACGGGGCTCCAACTGAAATAGCAAGGCTCGTGCCGGAGTCCGGAAGATTCGCGGAAAATCTTCGGCGGGGATGACCATATCGGAAGAATCCGCCCGCAACCGCCCGCCAGTCAACGGATGAAAGAGACGGGGAGATCGGAAAAAATTTTGCCGAAGCCTCAGAAAGGCCGCCTGACGGGCCGTCATCGCCCTGACCCGGGCTATGGCATAAGGAATGAGGGGAGACCCGGAAAAAAGCGGATAAATCACTAAAGATATAGTGCGTTGTTTGGGATTATGCAAAAAGACATGGTTATGGCAAATGCCATTATCCGGAGCCTCGCCGCTGACGGCTTCGTGAAAGACGCTTGCTCAGGGACGACTGGCTGATCCCCAGCAGGCGGGCGGCGGCCGTCTGATTCCCGTCGGCCCGCCGCAAGGCCTCGTCGATGAGCTCGGCCGTGGCCCGGCGGATGGTGGGCAGGGGATGGGCATCGGCGAACAGGCCGGCTCCGTCCCGTGCGGGACCGGTTGAGGGCCGCCCTTCCGGCTCGCCTGTTTCCGGCAAGCAGTCTTTGAAGGCCGCGAGGGGGAGCTGATCGCCCGGATATCGGCTCAGGGTGTCATGGATGGTGGCTTCCAGCTCCCGGACGTTGCCGGGAAAGGGGTAGGCGGCCAGCAGGGGGATCAGGCCGGCCGGTGGCAGGACCGGGGGCAGGTTCAGGGCCTTGCGGCTTTTTTCGAAAAAGTGGGCGATGAGGGGGCCGAGGTCCTCCGGCCGCTGGCGGAGGGGCGGGATCTGAATCCGGTGGGTGCCGAGGCGGTAGAAGAGGTCGAGCCGGAATCGGCCGTCGGCCATTTCCGCGTCGAGGTCCCGGTTGGTGGAGGCCAGAATCCGGGCATCGGCCCGCCCGGGCAGGTCCGAGCCCAGGGGGTAGTATTCCCCTTCCTGGAGCAGCCGGAGGAGCTTGATCTGGGAAGCGGGGGAGAGGTCCCCGATCTCATCGAGAAAGAGAGTTCCGCCGGCCGCCTCCCGGACGAGCCCGGCCCGGCGGGTTCGGGCCCCGGTGAAAGCTCCCGGGAGGTGGCCGAAGAGGGTGTCGGCGAAGGTCTCGTCGTCGAGCCCGGCGATGTTGACGGCCAGAAACGCCCCCGTCCGCCCGCTGGCCAGATGGATGGCCCGGGCGATCATCTCCTTGCCGACCCCGCTTTCGCCGGTGATGAGGATCGGGCGGAGACCGGGCGCCACGGCCTCCACATACCGGAAGATCGCCTCCATGGCCGGGCTGGCGGCCACGATACCGTCAAAGGCGTCGGGCCGCTGAATGCCGCCGTCCAGCAACTGCTGCTGAAGGGATCGGTTTTCCCGGTGGAGCCCGCGGATCTCGAGGGCCCGCCGGACGCAGGTCGCCAGCCGGCTCCCCTCCACCGGCTTGACCAGGTAGTCGAATGCCCCCGCCTTCATGCAGGCCACGGCGGTTTCCAGCTCGTTGATCCCGGTGACGATGATGACCGGGACCTCCGGATGGGTTTCGGTGATCCGGCCGAGGAGCTCCCGCCCGGACGGATGGGGCATGGACAGGTCGAGCAGCACCGCCTCCACCGGGACCGTCTCCAAAAGCGTCATCACTTTCCGGCTGTCCCCGCACTCCATCGTCTCCCGGATGCCGGCGGCCCGGAGCGTCAGGCGCCAGCCTTCGAGAACCTCCGCCTCGTCGTCCACCATGAGGACCGGCCGGGGATCACTCATCGGGAAGCCCCGTGCGGGTCGGGTCTTGTCCATGATCGATGCCCGGGAGCCGGACGGTGACGGTGGTGCCGGCGCCGGGGGCGGAAGTCACCTCGAGATGACCCCCGTGCTCGGCCACAATGGTCTCGGAGATGGCCAAGCCCAAACCGGTCCCGCCGCTTTCCCGTTTGGTGGTGAAAAACGGGTCGGTCACCCGGTGGATCGCCGCCTCGGGGATGCCCACCCCCTCGTCGCGAACCGTCACCCGGATATGGTTTTCGGGCGAGAGGGCTTCGGTGGTCACCCGGATTCCCCGGTCGGGGGAGGCCAGGGCCTGGCAGGCGTTCTGGATAATGTTGATGAAGACCTGCTCGAGCCGCTGGAAATTCCCCCCAATCCAGGGCAGCTTGTCCCCGTAATCCAGGATCAGGTTTGGCGCGGATTTCCGGATCATGTTCGACAGGAGCGTGACGGCCGACTGGATGACCGTGTTGATGTCGATGGTCTCGGTCATGTCCCCGTCCGACGGCCGGGCGTAGCGCCGGAGCTCGTTGACGATGGTTTTGATCCGCATGGCCCCCGACACGATCCCCGCGCCCAGCGACGACAGGTCACCGCGCAGCTCCGAATAGTCGAGTCCGCCCAGGAGGAAATCCCCGTTTTCGCGGTAATAGGCCTCGAGGATCGGCTCGGCCGCCCCGAGCACC
The DNA here is from genome assembly GCA_964396575.1 of uncultured Desulfobacteraceae bacterium. Classification (GTDB taxonomy): domain Bacteria; phylum Desulfobacterota; class Desulfobacteria; order Desulfobacterales; family JAABSP01; genus CAYNGG01. The sequence continues at coordinate 5,664 of CAYNGG010000044.1, forward strand.
GATTCCAGGATCTGGGCCCGGGAGAGGATGAAGGCGTTCGGGTTGTTGATCTCGTGGGCCACGCCGGAAATGAGGGTCCCCAGGGCGGCCATTTTGTCGGCCTGGATGAGCTGGCGCTGCTGTCGCCGGACCGCTTCGGTCTGTTCAGCCACCAGTTGCTCCAACTGATCCCGGTGCCGCTTGAGCTCCAGGTGGGTGGCTACCCGGGCCCGGACCGCCGGCAGGCTGAAGGGCTTGGTGATGTAATCCACGGCGCCCAGCCGGAACGCCTCGGTTTCATCGCCCGAAGACCTCCGGGAGGTGACAAAGATCACCGGAATAGCGTGGGTCCGGGGGTCGGCCTTGAGTGCCCGGATGACCTCGTAGCCGTCCATGTCCGGCATGATGATGTCCAGCAGGATGAGGTCCGGCGGCGGCGGCTCGGCGGCGATCCGGAGGGCGTCGGGGCCGTTGGTGGCCCCCACCATGACGAGGCCGGTCTCGCGGAGGGCCGACGTGAGGAGCCGGAGGTTGGCCGGCTCATCATCGACGATGAGAATCCGCTGGGAGGAAATCCCGGTCATGGCTCCTCCGAAAGGGAGATCCGGGCGGCCCGGGCAATCTTTTCCAGCTCCCGCCGGGCGTCGGGAAAGTCGAACCGGGCGAGGCCGGCCGCCAGATCGTCCAGGGGGATGGTGAGCCCGGCCGAGGCCGCCGCCGCGCTGAGGTCGGCGAGCATTTCTTCCGATCGGAGATTGTGATCGCAGACCAACCGGTAGAGCCGGCCGAGGACCACGGGGAGGGGCGCTTCATTCTCCGAAGCCGGCCGGTCCCCCGTACACCGGGCCAGGGCCTCCCGGAACCGGTTCAGGCTCAGGGGCTTGGGGATAAAGCCGTCCATCCCCGCGTTGAGGCATTCAAGGCGGTCGGCCTCAATGAGGTGAGCGGTCATGGCGATGACGGGGATGTCATGGCCCGCGCCGCCCCGGCGGCGGATTCGGCGAACCGTCTCATAGCCGTCCATGCCGGGCATCTGTAAGTCCATCAGGACGACATCGAAAGCGGTTTCCCGGATGGCCGCCAAAGCCGACCGGCCATCGGCGGCCAGCGTCACTGAAAACCCCGCCCCCGTCAGGAGCTCGCCGATGATCTCCCGGTTGATGGGGCCGTCCTCCACCACCAGAATTCGGAGTGGGGGGGAGGCCGGCGGCTCCGACCGGGGCGTCGGGGCCATCAGTGGGTCCCGGTTCCGGTCCCGTCCGCCGGATTCCCCCCCTCGGGCCGGGGCGGAAAGAGACGTCGGGTGATTCGTCGGTAGCGGTTCCAGAGGGCCGCTTCCTGGTCCTTCGGGGGCGGGCCGAGCTGGTGCCAGCGATCCGCCAGGGGCCGGGCCCGGCGGACGGCGTTTTTCCAGGTGGCCCTGGGGTCGCCGGGAACCACCACGGCATCCCGGTACTCCAGGGCGATCCGGAGCTGCTCCGGCGGGGGGACCTCCCCCGGCGCCGTCCCGCCTTCGTCGGGCCTGTGCGCGCGGGCTTCCAGCCCCCGGCCAAGATGAGCGAGGACCTCCAGGTGAGCGCAGATCGATTCCCGCTCAGCCTGATTCTCCCGCCGCGCCCGGTCCCCCGCCTCGAAATGCTGGTTTCGACGAGTGAAAAAGCTGTCACAGGCCGACCGGAACCGGTGCCAGAGATCCCGCTCGGCCCGACCCGCCGACCCGACCTCCCGCCAGTCCCGCTGGAGCCGCTTGAGCTCGTCTCCCGTCTCCTTCCAGGCGGTGGAATCGGCCAGGGCCTCGGCCCGCTCCGCCAGGGCTTCCTTGATCTCCCGGTTCCGGTCGGCTTCGGCCCGGACCTCTTCGAGATGAGCCTTGTACCGGGTGAAAAAGCCGTCACAGGCCGATTGAAAACGCTCCCAGACCGCCTGGGCTGACGCCTCGGGCACCGGTCCCACCGATTTCCAGGTCTCCTGGATCGCCATGATCGCCCGGGCCGTCTCCCCCATGTCGGCGCCCCCCATCGCGGCGGCCGCCAGGGACTCCGCCTCCTCGCAGAGCTCGGTTTTCCGCTGGAGGTGAGCCGGCCGGGCCGCGTCTAGACGGGCGAAAAAGTCGTTACAGGCCGTCTGGAACCGGTTCCAGAGCGGCTCGGAGACCTCCCGGGGCACCGGCCCGATGGCCTTCCAACCGCGCTGGAGGGCTTTGATCCGATCGGCCACGCCGCGGCGTGGCCAGTCGGTGGATTCGGCCAGTGACTCCGCCTCCTCGCAAAGCGCGGTCTTCCGGGCCAGGTTGTCGGTTCGCTGGCGGTCGAGATCGGCGTAAAAGGCCCGCCGGGCTTCGAAAAAGGCGTTGCACCGTCCCTGAAAGGCCTCCCACAGCGGCTTTTCCAGGGGGCCGGGGAGCGGCCCGATGTCGTTGTAAGCCGCCTGGGCCGCCTTGATGGCCTCGGCCCGGGTTTCCCAGCCCGGCGGGTCCGGCGCCTCCGCCTCCAGAAAATCGGTCTGGCGGGCCACCGTCTCGACCAGGGCCTCCTTTTCGGCCCGGCACCGGGCCAGAAGCCGGTCACAGGCTCCGTGAAACCGGGTCAGGACCGCTTCGGCCCGGTCCCGGCTCACCGGCCCGATGGCCTTCCAACGGGACTGGAGATCCCGGACCATCCGGCCCCGGCCGGACAGGTCCGCCTCCTCGGCCAGGGTTTCGGCGATGACGCAGAGCTCCTCTTTCCGGGTCAGATTGGCCCACCGCTCCCATTCCCGTTCCCGCCGATATTCCCGTTGAGCCGCGAAAAATTGGTCGCGGGCTTCTTGGAACCGGGGGGCGAGGTCCGCCTTGAAGGCCGGAACCGACCCGCCGGTCTCCCGCCATCGGGCCTGGGCCTCCCGGACCGTGGATTCCAGGCCGGCCCGGTCGGTCGCCGTGACCGCCCCCTCCACCGTTTCACAGAGGGCGGTGAGCGCCTCCCGTTCCGCCCGGCGGGCCTCGGCGGCGGCGGCATCCGAGGCGGCGCGCCGTTCAGCGATTTGGGCTGATGCCGCCGCCCATCGCCGGGCAAGATCGTCGGCAACGGTCGCCCCTTGAGTCTCCGCCGTCCATCGGGCCGACAGGTCGGCCAGGGCCGTTTCCGCCGCCTCCGGGTCCGTCTGGTCCGCCAGGGCCTCGGCCGCCTCGCACAAGCCGGCCAGCCGGTCCAGTTGAGCGGTTTCCTCGGCCTGTTCGGCGGCCCGCGCCGCCAGCCGCTCCTGAGCCGCCTCGCGGGCACGGTCAAACCGGGCCTCGATCCCCTCCACCAGCGCCGCCGGCAGGAGCTCCCGATCAGCCGCGTCCCACCGGGCTTCCAGGTCGGCCAGGGCCGCTTGCCCCGCCGGGGGAAGGTCCGCCGCCAGCGTTTCGGCCCGCTCGCAAAGGTCAGTGAGATCGGCCCAAGCCGTCTCCCGCCGGGCATGGGCCTCGATCCCGGCCCGGAGTGCGGCCAGGGCCCCTTCGAACCGCTCGACCAGGGGGTCGTGTGCTTGGGCTTCCAGCTCAAGATGGTCCGCCGGCGGAGTCAGGGCTTTGTAAGCGGATAAGGCTTCGGCTTCGGCCGTTTCCGCGCCGTCCCAGGCCCCTTCGGCAATTCGGGCCTCCAGGGACTCGCATAGAGCGGCGAGGTCGTCGTGGAGCGATTCCGGGGACGGCCCCGTTCCCCGTTCCAGAGCGGCCGCCCGCTCGACAGCGGCTTTCCGGACCTTTTTGTTGGTGGCGTTGCGGGCGGCTCGCCGGAGCAAATCCGGGTCATCGATCCGGGCCACCGCCGCCAGCCCCACCTGGGGACCGCAATTTTGTTCGGTGATCCCGCGGAGCCGGGCCGGGCTGGTGATCCCCTCGAGCGCCGCCATCCGGAGTTGGGGGGCGGCGGCCGCGGCGGCGATTTCAACCAGGATCGCCTCGTCGTCCACCCGGCGGATCAGCTCCAGGGGATCCGATCCGCCGGCCGATGCACCGGCGGTCGGATCGAGAATCCAATCCCGGTATATGGCGTTGCGCCGATCGGCGGCAACCCGCCCCACCGGGGCCTCGGGTCCGCCCCGGGCGAGGATGATCCGTTCCAGGACCGACGGGTCGGAGAACCGTCCGACGGCGGCGATGGCCACAGACTCGTCCGGGTCCGATTCAGCGAGGGTCCGGAGAATCTCCGCGGCTTCCTCGCCGTCCAGATTTTTTATCGCCCGGAGCCGGACGTCGGGGTTGCTGTGTTTCCATTTGGGGGAGATCAGGTCGGTTAATACCATGATGGAAAGCGGTCCTTGGAATTCAGTGTCAGTCGCGGGGGCGGCCCGGGCCCGAAGCGAGCCTTTGGCAACCCCTCCGATCGGCGGCGGAAACGGCGGTGTCGGGGCGGGGCGAACGGGCGGGATCAGAAGTTGAGCTGGATACGACCATAAGCGGTCGGCTCCGCGCCTCCCAGGGAGGTCTCCTCCTTGCCCATGGGGATCTGGGCGGAAAAGCTGAGATTCATGTCCTCACCCGCGCTCCAGACCAGCCAGGGATTGATCATCACCGAAGGGTCGTTGGCGTTGATGATGTGGTAGAGCTCAACGGAGGTCATGGCGGTGATCGGGTACTTGGCGCCGAAGAAGACGTTATCCCGGCCAATGGCCTCCCGCTCGTTGTTGAGATAGGCCATCCGGTCGTTGATCGTGTACTCCTCCGGGGATTTTTTCCCCTGGCCCTCCTGGAAGTATTCGAGCACCAGGTAGAGCTTGTTGCCGAAAGTGTAGTCGATGCCCACGAGAAACCGGGAGTGGTCCTGAGCGAAACGCTCCGCTTCAGTGGGGTCGTCTCCCTCAGTCAGGCTCAGCCAGGCGTGGCCTCCTTCGGCATGGATCCCCAGCCCCCCCAGCTCGCCGCTGATCCCGGCGGCCAGAAGCTGCCACCGGACCGGAATCCGCGTCTCGTCGGCGGAGCCCGACCTGACCGGCATCCTTTCATAATCGGTCCGGTCCTGATGACTGTCGGTGTAATGGATGGCCAGATCCCAGACCTCCGTGCGGGCCTTCACCTTCACCTGATAGGCGCCTTCTTCGGGCTCAAACGCCAAAGAAGGGGCACCGTCGGTCAGTCCTCCATCAAATGCGTAAAAGGTGCTCAGCTCGGCGTTGCCAAAGGGCGAATAGGAGAGCAGCGCCCCGTCCACGCCTTCGGCCCCGAACGGCGCGTCGATAATGTTCCGGCGATGGAAGAGATCGGTGGGGTTCCAGACGTAGCCGGTCCCGGTGCGATAGCGCTGTCGGCCCACCCGGACCTTCAGGTTTCCCGGTGAGGCGGTGCCGAAGGCTTCGGAGACCAGTGAATAATCCCGGTACAACGGCTCCAGATCGTCGCTCACCGCATCCCGGTCGGGCAGGACAAACAGGTCCGGCACGACGGCGGCACCGGGATAAACGGTGTTCCGGACCCGATCGGTCATTTTCGGGGACCCGTCTTCCGCTCCGGCCGGGGAAACGACGGCAACGGCCAGCAGGAAGACTAAGGCTATGGTCAGCTTCAAACAGCTCATGGAAAGGTCCGCCAAAGGCTCATTATTAACGGGATAAAGATGCCGGTCCGGCGATGGGAGCCCCCCTGGCGTTCAACGGGGTGCGAGCTGCCCGACCTCCATCCCATCATCCAGCATAACATTACTTTACCCATTGGTGACCGGCGCGTCAAGGCATTTAGACAGTTGGGCCTTGATCATCATTTTGGCCATCCTGTTTGAAGGCCCGTACCGCATCAGCCGGCGGCCGGGGGGCTTTGCCGGGGAAGGTCGAAGTAGAAGGTGCTGCCGTGGCCCTCACGGGAGATCACGCCCACCGTTCCCCCGTGGGCTTCGACCACCTTTTTGACGATGGCCAGGCCCAGGCCGGTGCTGTGCTCGCCGGCGGTGGGGCGGGCGCTGAGCCGCTCGAGCTCACCGAAGAGCCGGTCGATCTCGTCATCGGCGATCCCCGGCCCCTCGTCGGTCACGGCCACCCGGACCGTTTCCGCCCCGGCCGTCATCCCGACCCGGATTCTCGACCCTTTCGGGGAAAATTTAATGGCGTTGCTCATCAGGTTGTCGAAGACCTGGACGATTCGACTCGAATCCAGCTCCAGTGGCGGAATTTCAGGCAGGTCGGTTTCAATCCGGATTCCCTTTTTCTCCGCCACCACCTGATTGATGCGGACCCGGTCGGCAATCAGCGCCGGCAAATCCACCGGCTCGGGCCGAATCTCCAGCCGTCCGCTTTCGATGATCGAGACGTCGAGGAGGTCGTTGAGCAAGCTGAGCATTTCATGCGAGGTCTCGTGGATGATCCCGAGATACTGTCGCCGTTCGGTTAATTCGAGCCGGGCATCGTCGGGGTCGGTGAGGATCTCGGTGAGCTCCCGGATGGCGATGATGGGGTTTCTCAGGTCATGGGCCGCCATGGTGAGGAATTTGTTTTTGAGCTGGTTGAGCTCGATCAGCTCCCGGTTGGAGCCCGCCAGGTCCTCGTTCTTTTGCGCCAGATCGTTCAAAAGCCGCTGGTTTTCCCGTTCCAGGCGCTCTTTTTCCAGAACCTTTTGAACGGAGAGCAGGACCGTCTCCCCGATGTTTTCATCCTTGAGGAGATAGTCGTTGGCTCCGCTGTTCAGGGCTTCGAGGGCCACCGAGATCTCTTCATTGCCGGTCAGGATGATCACCGGCACATCCTCCTTCCGGTCCCGAAGCGTCCGGATGAGCGAGAGCCCATCCACCCGGGGCATGTTCATGTCCGAAAGGATCAGGTCGGGCAGGTCTCCGGCGTCCATCCGGTCGAGGGCGGCCCGGCCGTCTTCGGCGGTCTCGGCCCGGTATCCGCTGGCGGTGAGGATTTCCTGGAGCATCTCCCGGACCAGGGGGTCATCGTCAACGACGAGGATCTGAATCGGTGTAGCGGTCATGTTTCTCCTGCCAGGCTAGTCGGCGGCGGCGTTGATCCGGTTTCGCCCGGCCTGCTTGGCGGCGTAAAGGGCGCCATCGGCATGGGCGATAAAGGCCTCCCGGTCATCCGTTCCCTCCGGCGGGCTGGTGGCGACTCCAAGGCTGATGGTGATGGTATCCCCGACCCCCGATCGGGAATGGGGGATCGAAAGGCCGCTCACCGCTTCCCGGATCTTTTCGGCCACGGCCGTCGCTCCCGCCGCGTCCGTGCCGGGCAGGATTGCGGCGAACTCCTCGCCGCCGTACCGGAACACCATGTCTCCGGGCCGATGGAGGGAGGCCTCCAGGGTCCGGGCCACCTGCCGGAGACAGTCATCCCCCTGGAGATGGCCGTAAGCGTCGTTGTAATCCTTGAAAAAGTCGATGTCGATCATCACCAGGGACAGCGGGAGCCCCTCACGCCGGGTCCGGCGCCACTCCTGCCGGAGGGTCTTGTCGAAATACCGGCGGTTGGGAATTCCGGTCAGCCCGTCCAGAAAAGAGAGCCGCTCCAGCTCCCGGTTCTTCCGCTGAAGCTCCTCCAGGAGACGCAGGTACTGCTGTTTGAGGAGATATTTTTCCATCACCCGGCGGATGGAAAACAGGATGGTCTCGGTGATGGTCTCGTCTTTTAAGATGTAATCGTCGGCACCGCTCCGGAGGGCATCCAGAGCCACCGTGATCTCGTCGTTGACCGTCAGGATGATGATCGGGGTCTGAGGATCGTGCTGCCGGAAAGCTTTGATGAATTCGAGGCCGTCCATCTCTTCCATGTTCATGTCGGAGATGACCAGCTCGACATCCCGGTCTTCGAGGCAGCAGTCGAGGCCCTCCCGGCCGTTGGCCGCCGTGGCGACCGTGTAGCCCTCTGATTCCAGAAGGTCGCCGAGCATGTTCCGGACAAACGGGTCGTCATCGACCAGAAGAATCCGGTAGGGGCCGGAGAGGTCCGGGGTCTCCACGTCGGCCGGGGAGAAGGTCGGGATGGCGTCGGTGGATCGGGGGGATTCCGGGCTCATCCGTCCGCCGCTCCATCAGCCGGCTCGATGGGGAGCACAAACCCGAAGGTCGATCCCGCTCCCGGCCGGCTGTGGACGAAAACCGTGCCCCCATGGGCCTCGATCACCTTCCGGACAATGGCCAGCCCGAGGCCGGTACTGGGCTCGCCGCCGGTGGGCTTGGTGTCCAGCTTTTCAAAGGCCGTAAAGAGCCGGGCCTGGTCGGATTCGGAAATTCCGGGGCCTTCATCGGTCACCCCGACCCGGACCCCCTCGGCATCAGCCGTCAGCGAGATGGTAATCGTGGTGCCGGGAGGGGAGTATTTGACGGCGTTGTTCAGGTAGTTCTCAAATGCCTGGATGATTCGGGGCGGGTCGAGCAGGGCATCCGGAACCGATTCGAGGTCGATGGAGAGGTCGATCCCCTTTTTGTCGGCCATCGCCCGGTTGAGCCGGATCGATTCCACCAGCAGGGGGCGGAGATTGACCGGCCTGAGCTTCAGCTCCAGCCGGCCGCTCTCGATGATGGAGACATCGAGGAGCTCGTCGATGAGCCCCAGCATGTTGTCGGCCAGAGTATGGATGGTCCGGAGCTTGGTATCTTGTCCCAGGTCGGCGGTGCCGGCGTCCAGGTAACCTAAAATGATATCGGACAGGCCGATGATGTTGGCGATGGGGCTACGGAGGTCATGGGCGGCGATGCCGAGAAACTTGTTCTTGAGCTGGTTGAGCTCGGTCAGCTCGGCATTGGCGGCGGACAGCGCCTCGTTTTTCTCGATCAGGTCGGCCATCAACCGGCGGTTTTCCGCCTCCAGCCGCTGTTTTTGAAGGGCCTTGTCCAGGCGGACGAGGATGGTTTCGGCGATGTTTTCGTCCTTGAGGAGATAGTCGTTGGCGCCGCTCCCGATCGCCTCCAGGGCCACGTTGACACGGTTGTTCACGGTGAGGATGAGGACCGGCAAATCGGCGTCGTGCTCCCGGACCCGCCGGACGAGCTGAATGCCGTCCATGGTCGCCATGTTCATGTCCGAAAGAATGAGGTCCACGGGCGGCGGCTCCAGAAACCGGTCCAGGGCGTCCCGGCCGTTCCGGGCGGTTTCGACCCCGTAGCCCGCATCGGTCAGGATTTCCGACAGCATGGCGCGGACAAAGGGGTCGTCGTCAACCACCAGTATCCGGGGGCCGGGGGTCAAATTCAGTATGTGGTCGGCGGTTCCGGTCATGATGCTGAATCCAGTTTCGATGGAATCAATGTACCATTGAACGAGTGGAAAGAAAACCCCTGCTTTACGCATTTTGTGATTTGTGATTTGTGATTT
>CAYNGG010000045.1:0-1842 GCA_964396575.1 uncultured Desulfobacteraceae bacterium
GCCCCGGTCATGAGGGTTTATTGAGGATATGGTTCCTTTGGCAAAAACTCATAGCTCCCCTTGCAAATATCAAGGGGAAAAGTATGCCTTAAACAAATAATCCCCCATTGGGGCAGGTTCCCGTGCCTGCCCCGCCCTCAGCCCTCAATTTTTTCCCGATAGCGTTTCCGGAGTTTCGGCTTTTCGATTTTTCCCGTGGGATTCCGGGGGACCTCTCCGAAGATGTACCGCCGGGGCCGCTTGTACCGGGGGAGCCGGGCGCAGAAGGAGGTCAGCTCCGCCTCGGTGAGCGCCGAGCCCGGCTTGGCCTGGACCACCGCCGCCACGATCTCGCCCAAGCGGTCGTCAGGCAGGCCGATGGCGGCGGCGTCATGGACCCCCGGATGGGCCATGAGGAAATGCTCGATCTCCACCGGGTAGATGTTCTCCCCGCCGGTGATGATCACGTCCTTCTTCCGATCCACCAGCCAGATAAAACCGTCCTCGTCCCGCCGGGCGATGTCCCCGGTCATGAGCCAGCCGTCGCGTCTGGCGGCGGTGGTGGCTTCGGGATTCTTGTAATACTCCCGCATGACCCCCGGCCCCTTGACGGCCAGCTCGCCGGGGCCTCCGTCCGTCAGCGGCTCCCCCCGGTCATCCACTATCCTGCACTCCCAGTCGAAACCGGGGAGGCCGATGGCTCCGACCTTGTGAGCATTTTCCACTCCCAGGTGGACGCAGCCCGGCCCGGATGCTTCGGTGAGGCCGTAATTGGTGTCGTAGTCGTGGTTGGGAAAGACGGTTTTCCATTTCTGGATGAGGCTCGGGGGGACCGGCTGGGCGCCGATGTGCATGAGCCGCCACTGGTCGAGACGATATTGGCCCAGGTCCAGCTCCCCGTTTTCGATGGCAATGAGGATGTCGTGAGCCCAGGGGACGAGGAGCCAGACCACCGTCACCCGCTCTTCGGAGACCGCCTCCAGAATCCACCGCGGCCGGACCCCCTTGAGGATCACGGCCCGGGCCCCCACGATGAAGTTGCCGAACCAGTGCATCTTGGCCCCGGTGTGGTAGAGCGGCGGGATGCAGAGGAAGCTGTCGTCGTGGGTCTGGTTGTGATGGCGGTTTTCCACATAGGCGGCCGATTCCAGATTCCGGTGGGTCAAGAGGACCGCTTTGGGGGCGCCCGTGGTGCCGGATGTGAAATAGAGGGCGGCCGGATCGTCGAGGGACGGGGAGCTCTCGATGCGCGGCGGGGCCGACGGCCCGGTCATCAGTCGGTCATCCCCCGATTCCGCCCAGGCGGGCCGGCCGGCCGGCGGACCGATATAAAGGTAGCGCCGGACGGTCCGATCGAGGGCCGGCTTGATGGCGGCGATCCGTTCGATGAATTCCGGCCCGAAGACCACGGCCCGGGCCTCGGCCACATCGGCGCAGTACCGGATCTCCTCGGCGGTAAACCGGAAATTCAAGGGGACGGCCCAGGCCCCGGTCCGGAGAATCCCGAAATAGACGGGCAGCCACTCCAGGGAGTTCATCATCAACTGAACTACCGTGTCGCCCGGCCCGATGCCTCCTTCGGCAAGGGCATGAGCAAACCGGTTTGCCCGGCGGTCAAAGGCGGCCCAGGTGATCTCCCGGCGGGTTCCCGACTCGGGGGCCCGCTCCACGAGAGCGATCTCATCGCCGTACATCCGGGCGTTTCGACTGAGTATTTCCGTAATTCGCATTGGCGTCATCCGTCCTTTCCGGCCCCGGAATTACCATAATCGCCGGAAAAGTCAACCGCCATTAGACCTCCGAGGTTTCCAAAGACAAAGACCTCCGAGGTTTCCAAAGAATTTGGAAACCTCGGAGGTCTCT
>CAYNGG010000045.1:1942-14828 GCA_964396575.1 uncultured Desulfobacteraceae bacterium
AGCTTCAGGATGAAGGCAGTGCCCTGACCGGGGGCGCTTTCCACGCCCATCCAGCCGTCGTAAGACTCCACGATCCGGTGGACGATGGAGAGCCCCAGGCCGGTGCCGTTCGGCTTGGTGGTGAAAAACGGGTCGAAGATCGACTCCACCGTCTCCCGGGTCATCCCGCGGCCGGTGTCGCTGACCCGGATCACCGCCTGGCGGCCTCGTCCGGGACGGGCCTGGATCTCGATCCGGCCGGGGCCTTCGATGGCGTCGGCCGCGTTAAGGAGCAGGTTCCAGAGGATTTGCCGGAGGTGGTCGGGGTCCATCTCTACGCTTAAAACGTGGAGCCCGGGGGAGACGGTGGTGATCACTTCGATACCGGCCCGGCAGTGAGCGTCCCGTGAAAAGAGGTCCACCGTCTCGCCGATGTGCCGGCCCAGGTCGATCTTCTCCCGGCGGCCCCGGGGCGGCCGGGCGAAGAGGAGAAAGTCGCTGACCAGAGAAGAAAGCCGGTCGGTCTCCCGGAGGATGATCCGCATTAGACGGCCGTCTTCCGAATCAGGGGGGCGGGTTTCCTGGAGCATCTGGATGGCCCCCCGGAGGGATGCCAGGGGATTTTTAATCTCATGGGCCAGCCCCGCCGCCATCTCGCCGATTGCCGCCATCCGCTCCACCCGCTTGACATGGGCCTCCATGACGACAAGCTCCCGCCGGGTCCGCCGGGCCTGCTCGGATAACAGCCCGCTCAGAAAGGCCACGGCGAAACAGGCCATCATGGTCACGGCAATTCGGTAGAGAATATGGCTTCCGGCGTACTCGGTGATGGCCAGGTTGGCGTCCAGGTCAAAGGGTTGGAGAAAACCGTAAAACTCGAGATCAACCAGGATGCCGTACTGGATGGAGCAGAGCACCGCCATGACCATGGCGCCTCGGCGGTGGAGCAGCATGCTGGCGTAAACAATCACCAGGAGATACAGAAAGGAGAAGAACGAGGAAAAGCTCCCGGTCATGAAGATGATCAGGGTGACGGCGATGGTGTCCACCCCGATCTGGATGTAGGCGAAGAGCAGGGTCCGCCTTATCCGGTAAAGGAGAACGGAATAGAAAAACGACAGGAGAAAGATGGCCGCAATGAGGCCGTAGAGAAAGATGAGGGGCCGGGAGAGGGGAGAGGTTACCCGGCCCAGGTGGAGAATCGCCGTCGAGCCCAGCAGGAGCGAGGAAAAGAGCACCCGGAAAAACATCAGCCATTTGAGCTTTTTCCTCAGCTCGCTGTCGGGCTCAGGGGGGATACGATCCATTGGCAAACCGTCCGGCGCCTTGCCGGAACGGAAAATTATTCGGACACGGCGCCCGCCATGGTGAAGATCGGCAGGTACATGGCCACCACCAGGGTACCGATGACCACGCCCAGAAAGACCATCATCATGGGCTCGATCATCTCGGTCAGGTTGTTCACCGCCTCGTCCACCTCGTCGTCGTAGAAGTCCGCGATCTTCGAGAGCATGATGTCCAACGCACCGGTGGCTTCCCCGACCGAGATCATCTGGCAGACCATGGGCGGGAACACCCCGCTCTCCAACAAGGGCTCAGCCATGGTCCGGCCTTCGGAAATGTCGGTCCGTACCTCGTAGATGGTCCGCTCGACCGTCTTGTTCCCGGCGGTCCGGGCGACGATGTCCAGGGAGTCGAGGATGGCCACCCCGCTCTGGAGCATGGTGCTCATGGTTCGAGTGAACTTGGCCACCGCCACCTTCCGGAGCAGCTCCCCGAAGACGGGGAGCTTGAGCATCAGGTCGTCGATGATGGCGTTGCCTTTTTCCGTGGCGTAGAACTTTTTGAAAGCCACTATGAAGAGGACCGTCCCGCCGAAGATGAACAAGATGTTGCCCTTGATGAAGTTACTCATGTTCACGACCATCTGGGTCAGGCCCGGGAGCTGACCGCCCAGGGACTTGAACATGTCCTGGAAGACCGGGATCACGAAGACCATGATGACCATCACCACGGCGATGGCGACAATGATGGTGATGGTGGGATAGACCATGGCGCTTTTGACCTTGGCCTTGAGCTTGGCGGCTTTTTCCAGATGCTCGGAGAGCCGCCGGAGAATGGTGTCGAGGATACCGCCGGCCTCCCCGGCGGCGATCATGTTGACAAACAGGGAGTCGAATTGATCGGGGTACTTCTTCATGGATTCGGCCAGGGTCTCCCCGCTTTCCACCGATTCCTTAATGTCCTTCAGGTTTTTCCGGAACCTGGGGTTTTCCGCCTGGCTTGAAAGGATGTCCAGGCACTGGATAATGGGCAGCCCGGCGTCGATCATGGTGGAGAACTGCCGGCAGAAGACGATCACGTCCTTCTGGGTGATCTTGGGCTGCATGAAGCTGACGTTGGAGAAAAGGTCTTTGGGCTTCTCCTTGACCTTGTAATCCGTGATGCCCCGCTTTTTGAGCATCGCCTCGGCGGCTTTAATGTCCGAGGCTTCCACATCACCCTTTTGGGAGCGTTTCCGTCTGTTCAATCCCTTCCAGGTGTAAACTGGCATAATCGCCTCCTTAAGATCCCGTGGATTCAATACAATCTGGAATGCAACACGGCATCACCATACCATATTGATATTCAGGCAACAACTAATTTTCCGATAGGGGAGACCGGGGCCACCCCGCCCGACCCAGGCGTTGTCCCGAATCGGGGGAGATACGATGTTTCCAAAACCTCGAACGTTAGACATCCGAGGTCTAATGTGGTGCCGGCATCCCGCCGGCAATAGGCGGCAAGATGCCGTCTCCACATGGGAGACCTCGGAGGTCTCTATCAACCATCCGTCATGAAGACGACCCGGCTGACTCCGTCAGGCGCGCCCCCGCCGGGCGGAAAGGTCCGCTCCTCGAAGGTCCCCCGGCCGTCGGCTCCTATTTTCAGGACCGACGCGGCCCGGGTTCCGTAGTCGGTCCCCGCGATAAAGGGCGGGGAAAGGAACCGCTCCAGGGCCAGCCCCACCCCGGTGTCGGGCAGGTCGGTGTCGGGAGGGCGGGACCGGTCGGCGAGGATAGCAAACAGGGCCCCGTCATGGATCGCCGGCTCGGCCAGAATCCGTTGGAAGGCCCCTTTAGTCCGGACCACCTTGGGCCAGGGGGTGTCCAGCCCGGCGTTGCTCAGGCCGTAAACCCCGGGCCCCAGGCGGAAACACCGGCGGGCCGAAGCGATCCCCCGCCCGTCCGTCAGGTAATAGAGCCCGCTCCCGTCGCCGAGGATCAGGTTGAACCCGTTGTATCGATGCCCCTCCCGAGATAGCGATTCGGCGTGGGTCCGGGCATCGGCCCGGCCTTCCAGAAAGCCGCGGACCAGATCGCCCCGTGAGGGGGCCGCCGGCCGATGGGCGGCCGGGTTCCGGACGTTGGTCAGGGCTCCGAAGCGGCCGGTCCGGGTCACTCCCATCCAGGTGCCGCCGCCCTTCAGGTCCCGGCCGGCCAGGACCTGGGGGGCCGTTTCCCAGAACCGCATGGAGCGGCTGGGGCGGCGGTGATATTCGTCCCGGTTGGCGGCGACCACCAGGGGCCAGTCCGCCCGAGTCCGGTATGCAATCAGAATCAGGCACATACTCATTGACCTTATCGCGCCTCCCATGGTATATTTTCCGCTTGTTTTTGTTAAGCACTTTTTCGCTCAAAGCGAACCTAATGAAGTGATGAGAGGAGGCGGGGAGATGAATGAGGTTGTGATTGTCAGCGGTGTGAGGACGGCTATCGGATCGTTTGGCGGGGGACTGAAAACCGTACCCGTGGTGGACCTGGGGGCCATTGTCATGCGGTCGGTCCTCGAGCGGGCCGAGCTTCGGCCGACCCCTAACGATGCCATGCGGGCGGCCGCCCCGGACACGTTGCGGGACCGGGGCCGGATCGAGCTTGAAAAGGAAGCCGGCGAGTGGGATACCGCCTTTCAGCCGGTGACGGTGGACGAGGTGATCATGGGCAACGTCCTCCAGACGGGCCAGGGGCAAAACACCGCCCGCCAGGCCATGATCCGGGCCGGTCTGCCCAAGGAGACCCCGGCCATGACGGTCAACAAGGTCTGCGGCTCGGGCCTGAAAGCCATCACCGTCGGGGCATCCGCCATCATGACCGGCAACGCCGATGTGGTCCTGGCCGGCGGCCAGGAGAACATGAGCCTGGTGCCCATGTCTCTGCCCAAGGCCCGCTGGGGGTACCGAATGGAGCTGACCGGGGTCGGAGAGGTCCACGACCTGATGGTCTTTGACGGCCTCTACGAGATCTTCTACGGGTACCACATGGGCGTCACCGCCGAAAACATCGCCGAAACCTACGACATCAGCCGGCGGGAGCAGGACGAATTGGGCGTCCTGAGCCACGATCGAGCCCTGGGGGCGGTCCGCGACGGGACCTTTGCCGAGGAGATCGTTCCGGTGACGATTAAAACCCGGAAGGGGGATACGGTGTTCGACACCGACGAGCGCCCGATGGAGACCGACCTCGAGAGGATGGGCAAGCTCCGGCCGGCCTTTAAAAAGGACGGCACCGTGACCGCCGGAAACGCATCGGGGATTAACGACGCCGCCGCCGCGGTGCTCCTCATGAGCGCCGACCGGGCAAAGGCTCTGGGAATTACCCCTCTGGCACGGATCAAGGCATTTGCCGCCGGCGGGCTCGACCCGGCCTACATGGGGCTCGGACCGGTCCCGGCAATCCGGAAAGTCCTGTCGGCAACCGGGATGACCATCGGCGATCTGGACACCATCGAGCTCAACGAGGCCTTTGCCGCTCAGGCCATCGGCTGTATGCGGGAGCTGTCGATCCCCACCGACAAACCCAATGAGCTGGGCAGCGGGATTTCACTGGGCCACCCCATCGGCGCCACCGGCGCCCGGCAGACCGTCACCGCCATCCATCAGATGAACCGCCGCGATTACGGGACCGGTCTGATCTCCATGTGTATCGGCGGAGGGATGGGCATGGCCATGATTATCGAGCGATAAATCAACCCTATATAGACACAAAGGAACGGATAACCATGGATATTCCGAGAAAACTGGGCGTTTTGGTGGTCTTCGGCGTGCCCGCCATCGTGGGCGGCGGGATCGTTTACGGACTGTTCGGCAGCTATACGGCGATGGCCGTTTATGAGATTCTCCTCGTCATTACCGCCGGGGGATTGATCAGCAGCCGATAGGCCGGGGGCGACCGCCGCGCCGTCCTGGCAGTGGGTTCCCTTCGGGATTGAGGCCGCTGCATGGGAGAAAGGCCGTCGATGACCGTGGAACCGACTCGGGACCCAATGGACCCAAAGGGCCGGAAAGCCGTTGTCTGGTTCTTTCTGACCCTGTTTCTGGGATCATGTCTGATGATGGGGTGGCTTCTGCTGCCCTTTTTATCGATCCTCGTCATGGGTGCGGTGGTGACCGGGGTTTTCAGGCCGATTTATTGGCGCCTGGCGGAGGGGCGAGCCCCCCCGGCCGTCGCCTCGCTGGTCACCTGCGTGGTCATCTTTTGCATCCTCTTCATCCCCATTGTCATCTTTGTGGGGATACTCTCCAATGAGGCCTACGAGATGTACCTGATGGCCCGCGGGGCGGTGCTTCAGAACCAGATCCAGTCCCTGTTCGAGCGCAGTGAGCTCCTGGAGCGGATCAATCGGGCGCTGTCGAGCCTCAACATCCGGCTGACGGGCGAGGAAATCAAGGAGTCGATCCCGGAGCTGGGAAAGATCGTTGGCCTGTTTCTTTACGAGCAGGCCAACGCGGTCGCGTCGAACCTTCTCCGGTTCCTCGTCAACTTTTTCTTTATGCTGGTGGTGGTTTACTTCCTTCTTATCGACGGGGAGAAGCTGACCCAATGGGTCATCGACCTGTCGCCTTTGCCGCCGGATCATGAGGAGAAGCTGATGGAGAAGTTCAAGGCCATGGCCGGAGCCATCCTGATCGGAAACGGGCTCTGCGGGCTGCTCCAGGGGCTGATCGGGGGGATCACCTTCGCGCTGTTCGGACTCCGGTCGGCCTTTCTCTGGGGCGCGGTCATGGCGGTACTGGCCTTTCTCCCCATCATTGGCATCGGGGTCATCTTCATCCCGGCGGCTATCTACCTGGCTGTCAGTGGGCGGATTTTAGCCGGGATCGGACTGCTTCTCATCTACGCCCTGCTTTCCGGCGGAGTTGAATACCTGTTGAAGCCCAAGCTGGTGGGCCGGCGGGTCCAGATGCACACCCTGCTGGTTTTCCTGTCCATTGTGGGCGGGCTGCATCTGTTCGGGATTTTGGGGATCATCTTCGGCCCGCTGGTGGTGACGGCCTTTCTAACCCTGACCGACATCTACCACGCCAGCTACCGGATTCAGCTCCAGCCCCGCCAATGACATCCCGCGCAGGCGCTGGGCGGCATCATCGATAACCATGAGGTAATAGAAAACATTATATGGACACAACACTGATCGACCGGCTCCCCGAGGTCAGCATCGAAACCGAGATGCGGCAATCCTATCTCGATTATGCCATGAGCGTGATCATCGGGCGGGCGCTTCCCGACGTGCGCGACGGCCTGAAACCGGTTCACCGCCGGGTGCTTTTCGCCATGCGGGAGCTGAAGAACGACTGGAACAAGCCTTACAAGAAATCGGCCCGGATCGTGGGCGATGTCATCGGTAAGTACCACCCTCACGGTGACAGCGCCGTTTACGATGCCATTGTCCGGCTGGCGCAGGACTTTTCCATGCGCTACCCGTTTGTGGACGGCCAGGGGAACTTCGGGTCCATTGACGGAGATCCGCCGGCGGCCATGCGGTACACCGAAGTCCGGATGGCCCGGATCGCCCACGAGATGCTCGCCGACCTTGACAAAGAAACAGTTGATTTCACTCCTAATTACGACGAGTCCCTCACTGAGCCGTCGGTGCTCCCGGCGAAAATCCCGGCCCTTCTGGTCAACGGGTCGACCGGAATTGCCGTGGGCATGGCCACCAACATCCCCCCTCATAACCTGACCGAGGTGATCAACGCGCTCAAAGCCCTTATTGACGACCCCGAGATCACCATCGATGAGCTGATGACTCACCTTCCCGGCCCCGACTTTCCCACCGCCGCCACCATCTACGGGACCCAGGGCATTGTGGATGCCTATCGGACCGGCCGGGGGATCATCCGGATTCGGGCGAAAATCGATGTCGAGGATGACAACGGGACCGAGACCATCGCCGTCACCGAGCTGCCCTATCAGGTGAACAAGGCGAAGCTCATCGAAAAGATCGCCCAGCTCATGAAGCTCAAGCAGATCGAGGGCATCCGCTACGTCCGGGACGAGTCCGACCGCCGGGGGATGCGGATCGCCATCGGGCTCAAGCGGGACCAGATTTCCGGGGTGATCATCAATCAGCTCTACAAGCACACTCAGATGGAGATGAGCTTCGGGATCATCTTCCTGGCGGTTCTGAACAACCGGCCCCAGTTGTTCAACTTAAAGGAGATGCTGGAGAGCTTTGTCCGCCACCGGAAAGAGGTGGTCATCCGGCGGACCCGATACGATCTTCGGAAGGCCGAGGAGCGGGCTCACATCCTGGAAGGGCTCAAGATCGCCCTCGAGAACCTCGACGAGGTGGTCGCCCTGATCCGGGCTTCCAAGACCTCCCCCGAGGCCCGGGACCGTCTGGTGGACCGGTTCGGCCTCACCCCCATCCAGGCCCAGGCCATCCTCGACATGCGGCTCCATCGGCTCACCGGCCTCGAGCAGGAAAAGATCCTGGAGGAGTACACCAACATCTTGAAGGACATCGCCTGGTACAGGGAGATCCTGGGCAGTGAGCGGATCGTGCTGGGGATCATCAAGGACGAGCTCACCGAGATCCAGGAGACCTTCGGCGACGCCCGCCGGACCCGGATCGTCCAGTCGGTCCGGGACCTGACCGTCGAGGACATGATCGCCGAAGAGGATATGGTGGTCACCATCACCCGGAGCGGCTACATCAAGCGGAACCCGATCACCCTTTACACCAGTCAGCGCCGGGGCGGCCGGGGAAAGACCGCCATGGGGACCAAGGATGAGGACTTTGTGGAGCTCCTCTTCGTGGCCTCCACCCATCACACCTTTCTCTTTTTCACCAACCGGGGGCGGGTTTACTGGCGAAAGGTCTATGACATCCCCCAGGCCGGCCGGGCCAGCCGGGGCAAGGCCATCGTCAATCTTCTGGAGCTGAGCAAGGACGAGATGCTCACCACCGTCCTGAACGTCCCCGACTTCGAGGAAGGCCGGTACATCCTCATGGCCACTCAGAACGGCCTGGTGAAAAAAACCGACCTGATGGCTTACAGCCGTCCCCGGGCCGGGGGAATTATCGCCCTCAAGCTCATGGATGGGGATGAGCTCATTGCCGCCCGGATCACCGACGGCCGGCTCAACGTCTTTCTCACCTCGGCCGGTGGCAAGTCGATCCGATTTCTCGAATCGAACGTCCGTCCGGTGGCTAGAGCCGCCCTGGGGGTCCGGGGGATGAGCCTGGCGCCGGGGGACCGGATCATCGGCATGGAGGTGGCCAGCCACGGCGAGACCCTCTTTACCGCCACTGAAAACGGTTATGGCAAGCGGACCGCCATCGATGAGTACCCGGTCCGGCGCCGGGGCGGCAAGGGGGTTATCACCATCAAGACCAGTGATCGGAACGGCAAGGTGGTGGCCACCCTGCTGGTGGACGAAAGTGATGACCTGATGCTCATGACCGACAGCGGCAAGCTCATCCGGATGCCCATTGCCGGAATCTCCGTCATCAGCCGGAACACCCAGGGGGTCAAGCTCATCAACATGGAGCCGAACGAGCGGGTGGTGGGCGCGGCTCGCCTGGCCGAGTCCGTGGCGGATGACGAGGATATCGACGACCTGGAATCCGACGCGGAGTCAGACGATACGGAGTCAATGGACGAGCCCCTGGATGATAGTGAGCCGACGGAGACGGAGGACGGCGATGAGTAGTGAGCAGGATACCGAAGCGCTCCGGGTGGGCGTGGTCGGCGCCGGAAGCTGGGGAACGGCGCTGGCGAATCTTCTGGCCGATCAACACGCGCCCGTCGATCTCTGGGCCTTCGAGCCGGAGGTTCGGGCGGGGATTCGGGATGACCGGGAAAATCCGGTGTTTCTCCCCGGGGTTCGTCTCTCGAAGCACCTCCGCCCGAGCGGCGACCTCGACGCCGTGGTCGCCGACAAGGACCTGGTGCTGATCGTGGTCCCCTCCCACGTCATGCGGGAGGTCGCCGTCCGGATGACCGAAGCCCTTTCCCCGTCGGCGGTGGTGGTCTCGGCTTCCAAGGGGATCGAGAACCGGACCCATCTGACCATGTCGGGGGTTCTCCGGGAGACCCTGGGCATCAGCGGTGACCGGCTGGCGGTCCTGTCGGGTCCGAGCTTTGCTCGGGAGGTGGCCCGGGGCGTCCCCACGGCGGTGACCGCCGCCTCCCGGAATATCGACACGGCCCGGATCGTCCAGTCGGCCTTTGCCACCCCGACCTTCCGGGTTTACACCAACGACGACGTGATCGGCGTGGAGCTGGGCGGGTCGGTGAAAAACGTCATCGCCATCGCCGCCGGAATGATCGACGGCCTCCGCCTGGGGCTCAACACCCGCGCCGCCCTGATCACCCGGGGACTCACCGAGATCCGCCGTCTCGGGCTCCGGATGGGGGCCAACCCGCGGACCTTCACCGGCCTGGCCGGGATCGGAGACCTGATCCTCACCTGCACCGGCGACCTGAGCCGGAACCACACGGTGGGCAAGCGGATCGGCGAGGGCATGACCCTCGGTGAGATCCTGGCCGATATGCGAATGGTGGCCGAAGGGGTCAAGACCGCCGAATCGGTTTACAGCCTCTCCCGGTCCCTCGATGTGGAGATGCCCATCACCGAGGAGATCTACAAGATTTTGTACGAGGATGCCTCTCCCCGGGAGGCCCTCCATCGACTCATGACCCGGCATCTTAGAGATGAGCTGGATGCCGACTGATTGTGGGATGGAAAGCCGATGACGGATTCGCGGTCCTCTGAGCCCAAAAAAGACCACAAAGGCGCCGGGCATCGCCAGCGGCTGCGGGAGCGGTTTCTGACCGACGGTCTGGACGGCTTTCATGACTATGAGGTCATCGAGCTGCTCCTCACTCTGGCAACCCCCCGCAGGGATTGCAAGGACGCGGCCAAGGATGCCATAAAGCGGTTCAAGACCTTCCAGGGAGTTCTGGAGGCTTCCCCGGCGGAGCTTCAGGAAGTTGACGGGATCGGGGCCACCAGCCTTTTCGGGATCAAGCTGGCCAAGGCGGTCTCGGACCGGTATCTCCAGAAGCGGCTCATCCAGAAAGACGCCCTTAACAACTCCCAGGAGCTCTTCGATTACCTTTACGGGAACATGCGGGACAAGGGGCGGGAATGCTTCAAGGTTTTGTTTCTGGACGCCAAAAACCGGGTCCTGGCCGTCGATGATCTTTTCGAGGGGACCCTGACCGCCTCGTCGGTCTATCCCCGTGAGGTGGTCCGGTCGGCTTTGGCCCACCAGGCCGCGGCGCTGATTTTCGCCCACAATCACCCGTCGGGCGATCCTCAGCCATCGGCCGAGGACATCGCCGTGACCCGGCAACTGATCATCGCCTGCCGGGTGATGGGGATCACCGTCCATGAGCACATCGTGGTCGGTGATAACCGGTATTTCAGCTTTGCCGACGCCGGCTACATCAGCCAGATGGTTCGGGAAGCGGAGGGGGGGGGACGGCAGTGAGCGATCAGGAGCCCCGGCCCGACTGCTTCGGAGACCTCGAGACCGTCTTTCCGGAGGGGGATGACGGACTCCGTCACACCCCCACCGGCTGCTTCGACTGCCCCCACAAGACGGACTGCCTCCGGACCGCCATGGCCCGACCGTCGGGCCTGTCGGCTCGGGAGAAATATGTGGACCGGGCTTACGAATCGGGGATGATGGGCTTCTGGGAGCGCTGGTCCCGGAAAAAGGCGCTCCGTCAGCGGCGGCGGGACCTCAAGCGGGGCGAAAAGGCGAAATAGCGGCCCTGCCTGTCTTTTTGGGGGGACATCCCCACCGGGAAATACCCATTCCCCTCCATTGACCTTTGACCGGAGATACCGGAAAATGCGTTCGGTTGCCCCGTCCCCGCTGGAAGGGACGACCGGCTCGCCTACCAATCGTGTGCACCGGAGAGGAGACAGACGTGGCATTTTGGAGCGTCCGGGAAGAGCTCAGCCTCACCAACCGGCTGAGGCGGTCCTATTACGAGCTGCTCAGAGATGAGCTCGACCAGTTCATCATCGAATACGCCCTGCTCGACTCGTACAACCGATTCCTGGAGCGCGGTGTCGAGTACCCCTTTGTGCAGAAACGGGAGCTCAAGCCCCGGGCCCTCCTTCCCGACGTCGAATACGAATGCCAGAACACCTTTCTGGTCATCTTTATCGAGGACACCATCCCGGCCACCCACAAGAAATACATCCGCTTTTTCGACGTCAACCGGACCACCAAAACCAACCTGCTCAAGTCCAGGGCACTGCCCTTGAACAACGAGCTCGACCGGTACCAGAAGTACCTGGAGTCGGCCCACTTCTTCAACTTTCTGAAGTCTCTTCTACCGGTGGACTACGCCCTGCTTATCCAGCGTCACCCGGCCAGCCAGACCCGCCACCGCTACACCCTTTCCCACTTCCACGTCCGGATCGACTGGCCCATCGCCGACGCGGCCGAGGACCTCGCCAGAAGCCTTCGGTACATCTCCAAGGACCTTTATGAGAAGGGGGACAAGTACGCCGAGGACGTCCAGAAGAAGTTCTTCGAGTACTACGGCCTTCCGGTGATGGTGGGAGGACGGCGGACGGCGGCCATCGTGGCGGCCCAGTACCTCAAGCGAATTCCCTGCATCACCACGATTTACGCCGGGAGCAGTGAAAGCCGGGCGCTCATCCGGATCTCCGAGCGCGGGGTGGCCAAAGTGGTGCTGATGAAGCTCAGCCCCGAAGAAGTCACTCAGATCGCCGAGGCCCATCATCTCGGGGTTCGGTCCTTCAAGAAAAACTATGTCGTGGCCCGTGAGGGGGACCATTCCATCTGCGTCTTTCAGACCACCTATTTCCCCACTGATCAGGCCCGGCCACCCGACGACGGCAAGCTCCGGGAGCTCAAGCCGGATCTCTACTGGCTGACGGTCGGCCGCCAGCAGATCATGCCTAAACCCGGCGTCTGGAAGTACCCGCCCCTGCCCCAGAACATCATCTACTCCTGATCCGCGTCCAGGATCTTCATCATGGCGATCTCGTCGCAGTCGGGGAACTTGACGCAGTGGAGGCAATCCCCCCAGATCTTGAGCGGCAGGTCGGCGCGGTCCACCCGGTGAAAGCCGAACCGCTCGAAAAAGCCGGGGCGATAGGTGAGGGTGAAGACCTTCTGGATGTGGTAGATCTTTGCCTCGGTGATGGCCCATTCGGTAAGCAGGGTGCCGATCCGTCGGTTGCGGCGGTCGGGATGGACCGCCAGGGAGCGGATTTCGGCAAGGTCTTCCCAACAGAACTGAAGGGCGCAGCACCCCGCCACCTGATCCGTCTCCTCGTCCACCCAGACCGTGAAATCCCGAAGGTGGTCGTAAATCCGGGTGAGCGGACGGGGCAGGAGCTCCCCCTGGCTTCCGTAGATTTGCAAGAGGGCGTGAATCGATCGGACATCGTGAATGGTCGCCTTCCGAATCATAGCTCCGCCTTATACCACGACTCGCCATGAACGCAAGAGAGATTGACGGGCATTTTCCCGCTGCCCTTTCTGACTATCAGGGCTTCTGATATCCCCCGGAATCTGATAAGATACCTCCGAGATCCGGAAAGGCTGTTGAATCCTGGAGCTCCAAATGATAAACCCTCATGATCGGGGC
>CAYNGG010000046.1:0-14825 GCA_964396575.1 uncultured Desulfobacteraceae bacterium
GGGCTAAATGGCCCAAACGATGATCATGGCCTCACGCACAAAAAAACCCGGCCCCCGATGAAAGTCGGGAGCCGGGTTTTTATGTTCCGGTCGGGATCTTCTGGTGGACGCTAGCGGATGCCTTCGGCGGTTCGGACGTACTGTTCGATGAGCCGCCGGTTGTCATCCTCGTTGATCTCCGTCGGGAGCCGCCGCATGGCCATGGATATGGCCTCGTCGATCAGCTCGGCCCGAAACGCCCTTCTGGCCTGGACGATCTGGCTTTCGATCTTCCGCTTGGAGGTCTCGAGGATGAAGCGGCTTTGTTCCTGGGCGTCGGTGATGATCTCTTCCTTTTTCCGTTCGCCGTCCCGGATGATCCGGTCTTTGATACTCTTCAGGCGCTCGTCGCTTTCATCCAGGGCTTTGAAGGTCTCCTCGATCTGGGTGGTGATCCGCTCCTTCTGGGTCTCCAGATCCTGGATCTCCCGGCTCACTTCGGCCTTCTGATTCTGGAGGAAGGTCATGAGCGGCCGTCGGCCGTATTTGACGATAACGAAGGCCAGGATCAGGAAGTTGACCCAGAGCATGATCGTATCGTAGGTGCCGCGCCAGGATGCGGCGCCTTCGGAGGCCCCCGCCGCCGTGCCGGTCAGCAGGATGCCGGCGGCTCCCAGTCCAATTCCCATCCACGGAATCCGTCCATATCCCCTATTCATCAGGCGACCCCCCGATCGAGAATCTTTTCCATGATCTTGACCGCCAGGGCCTGGGATTCTTCTCTGAGGTGTTTCCGGGCTTCGGCGATCTTTGCATCGACTTCGTCTTCGGTCCGCTCCTTGAGCTCCGCCACTTCCTTTCGGACGTCGGCGAAAATCTGAGCGGCCTGCTGCCCCCCCTGCTCTTCGAGCTCCTGCTGCATCTCGTAAGCCTGGCTCCGGGTGGCCGCTTCGTGATCCTTGAGGAGACGGTTGGCTTTATCCAGCTCCTCCTCGGCGGAGACGATATCGGACTGGACCGTTGACAGGTATTTTTCCCGCTCTCCCATGACCCCCCGCAGCGGGCGGAACATGATGCGGTTGATGATGAACAGGAAGATCAGAAACGATACCAACTGGACCACCAGCGTCTCATTGATGCTGATCAGGGCGACTTGACTGACGATTTCCATCTCTTGCCTTCCGTGGCGATAGTCCGTGTATCCGTTTGTAAGGTATCCGTTTTGCTATACGACGAAGAGCAGCAGCAGCGCGATGACCAGCGAGTAGATCCCGGTGGACTCGCTTACGGCCTGTCCCACGAGCATGGTCCGGGTGAGGAGGCCCGCTTCCTGGGGATTCCGACCGATTGCCTCGCAGGCCTTGGCCCCCACCATGCCTTCACCGACGCCGGGGCCGATGGCGCCCAGCCCCATGGCCAGTCCGGCGCCGAGAAACGCCGCCGCCTGAATGATGTGTGCTCCTTCGATTGCCATTGTCATCCTCCTTACGGAAAGTGAAAGGTAATATTAAGTTATACTCAGGATGTGCATTAGACCACGAAAATCAGGACCAATGCGATCACCATCGAGTAGATGGCGGTGGACTGAGAAACGGCCTGGCCCACGAGCATGATCCGCATCAGCTCGCCCGCGTTTTTCAAATTCCGGGACGCCCAGCGGACGGCGCTTTCGGCCGTCATGCCATTTCCCAAACCGGGTCCGATGCCGCCCAATCCCATGCAGAGTCCGGCCCCCAAAATGGCCGTGGCCGCCTGCGGTTGGGTGGACTCGGGAAAGCTTTTGAACATCAGAATAAAGCTCACGAGCAGCCCGAAGATCGCCGGGGTCTGGGAAACCGCCTGGCCCACCAGCATGATGGTGGTGACGCTGCCCACTGAATCCGGCTGACGGGACACGCCCTCGCAACTGCTGCCGGCGGCCATCCCGCTGCCGTATCCCGACCCAATGGCGGCAAGACCGGTGCTCAAGCCGGCTCCGACCAGGGCCGCCCAGGTGGGGTGAAGCGGCGCATTGGAAAAATCCAGGAAGAGGAGCATCAAGGCCACCACCATGGCGAAGATGGCCGGCGTCTGGGAGACGGCGGATCCGATCAGCATGTTGGTGGTGAGCCGGTTGGTTATCGCCGGCTGCCGGGAAATCCCCATGCAGGCATGGCCGCCGGGAAAGCCGGAGCCGACGCCTGAGCCCAATGCTCCGAGCCCCATGCAGACCCCGCCGCCGAACAGGGCGGCCGCTTTGATCAGGCTCGGATCGCCCAATCCCATAAACAGCAGCAAAATGGCGATCACCAGCGCAAAAATAGCGGCCGACTCCGCGATTGCCTGCCCCACCAGCATGTTTTTCAGAATATCGCCGGATATTTGCGGATTTCTGGACATGGCTGCATTGGCCATGGACGCGGTGAATCCTTCCCCAATGGCCGCGCCGATGGCGCCTAACCCCATGGAGAGTCCGCCGCCGACGAACGCCGCCACTCTAACCCATGTTTCAATATCTGATCCCATAGCCTAGTTCACCTGTACCGAAATATATACTAAAGTCAGCATGGTAAAGACAAATGCCTGAATGGCCCCGATAAAGATCACGAAAAACGCGACCAGAAACGGCGGCAGGATGAGGGAGTAAATCAGGTAGGAAACCACGAGGATGATGATCGACCCGCCCATGATGTTGCCGAAGAGACGGAAGGAGATGGAGACCACCTTGGCCATCTCGCCGATGACGTTCAACGGCATCATAAAGAAGATGGGCTCGAAATACTCCTTGGCGTACTTTTTGAATCCCTTGTGCCGGATTCCGGCGTAATGGGCGATGACGAATCCCATGAGGCCCAGGCTCAGGGGGGTGTTCAGGTCCTTGGTGGGCTCGTGCATGTGGGGAAAGAGCCCCAGCCAGTTGCAGCCGAGGAGAAACATGAACAGCGCGCAGATGAGCGGCGCGTATTTCCGGGCATGATCCCGGTCCAGGGCGTCTTCCGCCAGTCCGTAAACGGATTTAACGATCAGCTCGCCGGTCACCTGAAGGGGGCCGGGGAGAACTTCACTCCGGCGGGCCGCCAGGTATCCGAAGAGGATCAGGCCGGCGATAACGATCCAGGTCATGATGATGGCATCGAGGTTGAAGACCATCTGGTGACCGAACAGCGGCACAATCAGTTGATGTACTTTTCCCAGCTCTTCCATAGCTTTGGTTCCCGCGCTATCCCTGTTTATTCAATGTCGTTCACGGAGCCACGCCCCAGGATGTAATCCCCGAGGATCATCAATTGAACCATGAACAGACCGGCGATTACGGCGTACACATCGAGCCAGTCCAATTGGATGGCGGCGATGAGGGGCGCGGCCAGGATCAGGTACCGGAACCCGATGGATCCCAGGGCCCGGATCGATGCCCGCCGCCGGGACGGGTCCACCCGGCCGGGGAGGGTCAGCCCCATGAGGACGAAGTTGATGACGCTAAAGATCGTCCCCAGGACCAGCCCTTTGCCCAGGGCCCGCTCCCCCGCGACGATCAGGATCGCTCCGCCCAGAATCGCCGCCGTCATGGCCCGGCTGCCGTACCGCTTCTCTATCCGCCGAATCGCTTCCATATACCTGAGACCGTTCCTTCCGCGGGTTCGTAACTTCCATGATCTGCCGGTAGGCCACGTTGGCCCCGCCGGCGATCCCCAGGAGGATGAAGACGGTCGTAAAAATGCCTCGGGTGCCGAGCCAGCCATCCAATGCCCGCCCGACGAACAGGCAGAACAGAATGCACCCGGCCATGGTCAGGCCGAGCTGCATTACGATGGTCAAATGCTCGGACCAGTCGCGGTTTTTTTTAAAGTCGAAAAACATTCACATTCACTGCCGCTCCGACAATCGTGAGCATCGATAGCAGAAGACCGGAAGGCATGTCAAGCGGATAGTTTCAGGGCGGCTTTCGTCCATCGACCCGGAAACTGGCCGGAAGGTCGAAAAAACATTTGTCTTCCGGGCCATCTCGTCGTAGAATCCTCGGGTCACGGATAAAGGATGTATGCTATTATGAAACTCTCCACAGCCGAGCGTTTGCGCCGTTTTTACAAGCAGTTTTCGGGCACCGACCAGGTGCTGGTGGTCATCAACGCCGACCCCGACGCCATTGCCAGCGGCATGGCGATCAAGCGGCTGCTCTGGCGGAAGGCCGCCGGGGTGACGCTCGCCCACTTCAACCCGATCAAGCGGCCGGACAACATCGCCATGGTCCGCCTGCTGGGGATCCGGCTGGTCCATACCGACAAGATCGACGGGGACAAGTTCAATCGCTTCGTCATTGTCGATGGCCAGCCGGACCACAACGAAGTCTTTTCCCGGTTCACTTTTGACGTGGTCATCGACCATCATCCGGCCACCGACGTCGTCGCCCCCTATCTGGACATCCGGCCCGATTACGGAGCCACCGCGACCATCCTGACCGAATACCTGCGGGGCGCCCGGATCAAGCCGTCGGCCAAGCTGGCCACCGGCCTGTTCATCGCCATCAAGACCGACACGAGTGATTTCGAGCGTCACGCCCGGATCGAGGACGTCCAGGCCTTCCAGTTTCTTTTCCGTCACGCCAACCCCTATCTGGCCCGGAAGATCGAGCAGGCCGACCTACGGCTGGATTTTCTGAAATACTTCAAGCTCGCCCTCCAGAACCTCTGTATCCGCAAGGGGCGGGCCTTTGTCCACCTCGGCCCGGTCATGAGCCCCGACGTCTGCGTACTCATCGCCGATTTTTTCATGCGGGTCAACCCGGTGAAGTGGAGCATCGTTTCCGGGATCTCCAACGGGACCCTGGTGATCATCTTTCGAAACGACGGCATCCGGAAGAATGCCGGGCGGGTGGCCAAGCAGAGCTTCGAGCATATAGGCTCCGCCGGGGGGCACAAAAGCATGGCCCGGGCCGAGATCCCCCTGGCCGACCTCGGGCCGGCCGTGGACACCGGGGACGACAAGCGCCTGGGCCAGTGGATCATCGACCAGGTGGAAAAAAAGCACCGGAAAAACGCCCCGGCCTTTACCAAAGAAGTGGTGGGCCTGGCCCGAAGGCCCGAGGAGAGCCAACCATGACCGACCGATCCCCCGACCTGATTGTTACGGTCCTCGGCAGCGGCACCTGCGTGCCCTCACTGGACCGGAGCGCTTCGGCGATTTTGATCGAAACCGGCGGAACCCGGATACTGATCGACTGCGGCCCGGGGACTCAGCACCGCCTCCTTCAGGCGGGGCGGAGCCATTTCGACCTGACCCACCTTTTTCTGACCCACCTCCATCCGGACCATTCCGGCGAGCTGGTCACGCTCCTGTTTGCCACCAAGTACCCGGACGGCATCCGCCGGCGGACCCCGCTGACGGTGGCCGGAGCCAGCGGGATCAAGGATTTCCACCGTAAGCTTCAAGCCGCTTACGGGGATTGGATTTCTCTTCCGCCGGAACGGTTTCGCCTGGTGGAGCTGTCGGCTGACGGCGATGCCGAGCTGATCCTCGCTCCGGGAGTGACCGTC
This sequence comes from uncultured Desulfobacteraceae bacterium, assembly GCA_964396575.1. Classification (GTDB taxonomy): domain Bacteria; phylum Desulfobacterota; class Desulfobacteria; order Desulfobacterales; family JAABSP01; genus CAYNGG01. The sequence goes on from CAYNGG010000046.1 coordinate 5,490, forward strand.
CGTTCGGCGCCGGTGGCTCACACGCCGATGAGCCTGGCCTACCGGGTGACCGGTCCCTCCGGCGCGTCGGTGGTCTGCTCCGGGGACACCGACGTCTGCGACTCCCTGGTGGACCTGGCCCGGGGGGCGGACCTCTTCATCTGCGAATCGGCCCTGCCCGAGGGGATGAAGGTGGACGGCCACCTGACCCCGGCGCTGGCCGGGGAGATGGCGGCCCGGGCCGGGGTCAGCCGGCTGATGCTCACCCATTTCTACCCCGAATGCGACGGAGAAGACCTGGTCGGGCAGTGCCGACGGGCTTATGACGGCGAGGTGATTCTCGCCGCCGATCTCCTTCGCCTGGAGCTGCCATGACCTATTATCCGATTCACCTGGATGTCCGGGACCGCCCCTGTCTGGTGGTGGGCGGCGGCGGCGTGGGGACCCGGAAGGTCAGCGGCCTGCTCGGTTGCGGGGCCCGGGTCACGCTGGTCAGCCCGGAGATCACCGATACGTTGACCGAGCTGGCCCGGGCGGGCCGGATCACCCTCCACCGCCGCGCTTTTCAGGAATCGGACATCGACGGGGCCTTTCTGGTGATGGGGGCCACCGACGACGAGGATTTAAACCGGCGAATCCACGCCGCGGCCGAGGCCCGGGGGGTCTTGTGTAACATCGCCGACCGGCCGGAGATCTGCCATTTCATCCTGCCGGCCGTCATCCGCCGGGGGGACCTGACGGTTACCGTGTCCACGTCCGGCCGGAGCCCGGCCCTGGCTAAGGCTCTCCGCCGGGAGCTGGAAGGCCAATTCGGCCCTGAATACGCGGAGATGCTCCGGCTCATGGGGGCCATCCGGGCTCGCCTGTTGGCCGAAGCTCATGCCCCCGAGGCTCACAAGCCGCTGTTCGAGGCCCTGATCGCCGGGGACCTCCTCGGATTGATCCGGGCTGAAGACCTTGACGGGATCGATGCCTTGATGGCCGAGGTCCTCGGGCCGGGCTTTCGGTACCGGGAGCTGATCGCGGAGGCGCCGCCATGCTCCTGATCCTGACGCTTTTGTGCTACCTTCTGGGCACGGCCGGCTACCTCGCCTACCTGTTTTTACAGAAGCCGCCCCTGTCCCGGTGGGGTCTCCGCCTGATGGCCGCCGGGCTCCTGTGTCACACGGCCCTTATCGGAGCCGGGTTTATCCGGACCGGCCGGTTTCCGGTGGAAAATCTCCACGACACGCTGTCGCTTTCGGCCTGGGCGGTGGCCGGAGTTTTTCTGGCGGTTCACCGACGGTACGGTCTCCGAATCCTCGGGGCCATTGCCGCCCCTTTGGCCGCCCTGATTCTGGGGATCGCCGCCGGTTTGCCCCGGAGCCCGGCTCAGGCGGAGATCGTGTTCAGCAACTTCTGGATCATCCTCCACGTGGTGACGCTCTTTATCGGCAACGCGGCGTTTGCTCTGGCCTGCGGGACGGGGATACTCTATCTGCTCCAGGAGAGCGCCATCAAGAACAAGACCCGGGGCTTTTTCTTCCGCCGGCTGCCTTCCCTGACCCTGTTGGACTCGGCCGGATATGCCGGCATCGTGGTGGGGTTTACGGCCCTGACCCTGGGGCTGATCACCGGCTTTGTTTACGCCAAAGCGGTCTGGGGGCGGTTCTGGAGCTGGGACCCCAAGGAGGTCTGGTCCGGGGTGATGTGGCTCTTCTATGCGGCTTTGCTCCACGAACGGCTCACCGTGGGCTGGCGGGGGCGGAAGGCGGCGATCATGTCGATCATCGGCTTCGGGGTGTTGCTATTTACCTTTCTGGGGGTTAACTTTCTGCTTGAGGGTCATCACGAGCCCTTTACGAGACAGTAGCAACGCCGCGGCGTTGTGGATCAAACGGATATATGCACGACATCGTATTGCTGGGACTCAACCACAAAACCGCTCCCGTGGAAATCCGGGAGTGTCTGGCCTTTTCCGGACCGGAGACCGACGCGGCCCTGTGCGCCCTGGGATGCCATCCGGCGGTGTCCGAGTCGATGGTCTTTTCCACCTGCAACCGGGTCGAGCTGCTTCTGACCACGGACACCCGTGATGCGGCCCTGAGCGCGGCTCGGGAGTATTTGTCCTCGGCCAAGGGAGTACCGCTGTCCCGGTTCGAGGACGCCCTCTACGTCCACGCCGGGGACGATGCCGTCCGCCACATCTTCCGGGTCGCCGCCAGCCTCGACTCGATGGTGGTGGGCGAGCCTCAGATTCTGGGCCAGATCAAGGCGGCCTACCGGGCGGCGGTTCAGCAGAAGACTTCGGGGGTGATCCTCAACCGGCTGCTCCACAAGACCTTTTTCGTGGCCAAGCGGGTTCGGAGCGAGACCGGGATCGGGGATCACGCGGTCTCCATCAGCTACGCGGCCATCGAGCTGGGGCGGAAGATCTTCGGGAGCCTGGCGGGCAAGCGGGTTCTGCTCATCGGGGCCGGGGAGATGGCCGAGCTGGCGGTGGAGCATCTCATCCGGCACCAGGCCGGCGAGATCCAGGTGGCCAACCGGACCTTCGAGCGGGGGATGGACCTGGCCCGGCGGTTCCGGGGGACCGCCATCCGGTTCGAAGAAATCCCCGACGCCCTCCACGGGGCCGACATCATCATCAGCTCCACCGGGGCCACCGATTACGTTATCCGCCGGGATGCGGTCAAGGGGTGTCTCCGGAGCCGGAAGCACCGCCCCCTGTTCTTCATCGACATCGCCGTGCCCCGGGACATCGATCCCCAAATCAACCGGCTGCCCAACGTTTATGTTTACGACATCGACGACCTGAAGGGGGTGGTCGAGGAGAACGTCTCGGACCGGCAACGGGAGGCCCGCCGGGCTGAACGGATCATCGACGAGGCGGTGATCCGGTTTCGGAGCTGGTATGAGAGCCTCGACGTGGTGCCGACCATCGTGGCTCTGCGCGAGAAGCTGACCGCCATCGCCCGGGCGGAGCTGAAAAAGACCTGCGGGAGCCTGAGCCACCTGTCGGCGGAGGACCGGGACGCCATGTCCCGGATGACCGAAGCCCTGATCAACAAGGCCCTCCACGACCCCACTCTGTTTCTGAAAGGCAACGGCTGCGGCGGAAACCGATCCGCCTATCTCGACATGACCCGGAAGCTCTTCAATTTGAACGGGCCGACCGCGCCCGATCACGACAACGGAGGTGCCGCGTGACGACCATTGCGTTTCTCTTTCCCGGACAGGGGTCTCAGTCGGTGGGCATGGGAGCCGAGCTCCATCGGGAATATGATTTTGTTCGGGAAATTTTCGATATGGCCGAGGAGATCTCCCGGCTGCCCATCGCCCGGCTCTGCTTGAAGGGACCCATTGAAGACCTCACCGAGACCGTCCACCTTCAGCCGGCGGTCACGGCGGTCAATCTGGCCTGCCTGGCAGTTGCGGCCCACGCGGGCATCCGGCCTCATTGGGCCGCCGGCCACAGCCTGGGGGAGTACAGCGCTCTCCGGGCCGCCAGGGCCGTGGACGCGCCGGACGCCTTCCGGTTGGTGTTCCGCCGGGGGGAGCTGATGCACCGGGAGGCCGGACGCCATCCGGGGGCCATGGCCGCCATTGTGGGGCTGTCCATGGACGAGGTCCGGTCGATCACTGAGTCGGCGGCATCGGCGGGGCTCGTGTCGGTGGCCAATCACAACACCGAGACCCAGATCGTGGTCACCGGGTCCCCGGCCGGGGTGAAACGGGCTTCGGCCCTGGCGGCCGAAGCGGGGGCCCGGGCCGTCCCCCTGAAGGTGAGCGGGGCCTGGCACAGCGAGCTGATGGCGGGGGCGGAGGCCGACTTTTCGACGTTTCTGGAGACCATCCCCTTTTCAGGGCCCGAGCTCCCGGTGATTCAGAACGTCACCGCCGATCTCGAATCCGACCCGGCGGCCGTCCGCCGGAACATGGCGGCCCAGCTCACCCATCCGGTCCGGTGGTATGAGTCCATGGGGCGGCTTATCAATGAATCCGTGGATGTCTATGTGGAGCTGGGGCCGGGGCGGGTGCTGTCCGGAATGATGCGAAAGATTCTGCCCAAGGGGGCGCCGGGGCAGGTCTTTTCGGTCAGTGATCTGAAGGGGCTGGACCGGCTGGTCGATGCGGTGAGCTGATGCCGGCCCGGAAATGGCGGGAGGGCCGGGTCAATCATCCTCCGGCTCGGAGACGGGCACCGGGATCTTGAAAAACTGGATTCCCTCGTCCTTTAAGGTCTGCTCCTCCACTTCGGAGCTGACCCCTCGGATGTTCCTCGGCTCGGCTGCTCCATAGTGGATTTTCAGGGCTTCCCGGGCGAAATCACACCCGACATCGTCGAAATGGGTTTCGAGATACCGGGACACCGCCCGGCCGATGGCTTCGGGCGACGGCGCGGGACCGTCGGCGGGCCGATCCGGCGGGGTGGCGGTCCGGACCGCCACCGGAGAAAGGAGGCGGGTCACCCGGTCGCCGCTACAGATGGGGCAGGAGATGAGGCCCGCCGCCTCCTGCTCCTCGCAGCTCCGCCGGTCCTCGAACCAGCCTTCGAACCGGTGCCCCTGGTCGCATTGGAAATCATAGACAATCATCTCGACACATCCTTTCCTCATGGCCCGTTCCCCGCTCGTTCCGATGCCATGCCATGGTGGTGTGAGCTTACCACAGTCCCGAAGCCCGATAAAGGAAATACTCGCCCATTTGTCTTTTGCCTCCCAACGTGTTATCTTCTTTTTCCAATGACGGTGACCAAGCGGGGCGACCGGCCCGGCCGATGCCTGACGGATAAAGGAGACAGATGCGTATGAAAAAGCCGCTTATCATCGCGTGCCTGCTGTTGATCTGGGGCGCGACGGGGGTCAGTGCCCGATCCATGTATGTCAACGACATCATCCGGATTACCTTTCGGACCGGTCCCGGCATCAGCCACAAGGTGGTCGATGAGATCAAGTCGGGGCAGCGTGTGGAGGTGCTCGCCGAAGAGGGCGGATGGACCCGGGTGCGGCTTCCAGACGGCAAAACCGGATGGGTGCTCAGCCGGTTTCTGACCAACGAGCGCCCCAACAAGATCGAGCTGTCCCTGCTCCGGGAGCAAAACGAGAATCTAACCGCCCAGCTCAACACCTTACAAGAAGAAAACGAGGCCCTTAAAAAGGAGAACGAGGCTCTGAGCGCCGCGGTTGCCGAAAAGCAGGAGCAGCTCGACGAAGTGAACCGCTCCCTGGAAACCCTGAAGGTCGATTGCGCCGATTTTATTAAGATGCGGGACGCTTACGAGGATGCCGCCGCCGATCTCGAGGCCCAGAAGAGCCGGGCCGAGAGTCTGGCGGAGCAGGTCCGGGGGCTCCGAAAGGAGCGGACCATCCGCTGGTTCCTCGCCGGGGGCGGCGTGCTCCTGGTGGGTATGCTCATTGGCCTGAGCCTTCGCCGACAGCGCCGGCGGTCTTATTACTGATCCCACACGGCAAGCGGAGCTCATAAGATGTGGCAATCGGATTATCTGGTCATCGGCAGCGGCGTGGCCGGCCTTACTTTCGCTCTGAAGGTGGCCGAATACGGAACGGTGTCCATTGTCACCAAACGAGGCATCAGCGACAGCAACACCGCCCAGGCCCAGGGCGGGATCGCTTCCGTCTTCGACCGGCTCGACTCTTTTGATCTCCACATCGAAGACACTCTGTCCGCCGGGGACGGCCTCTGCAACCGGGATGTGGTCGAGCTGGTGGTGAAAAACGGCCCGGACCGAATCCGGGAGCTGATGGACCTCGGGGTCCGGTTCAACTTGCGGGAGGGGGACTCATCGGCGGAAGAGGGGCTCGACTTAGGACGGGAAGGGGGACATTCCCGGAAGCGGATCGTCCACGCCGCCGACATGACCGGCCGGGAGGTGGAGCGGGTCCTGGTGGACCACGTCCGCCGCCATCCGCGCATCACCGTTTTCGAAAACCACATCGCCATAGACCTGATCACCTGCTCGACTCGAATGCGCCGGGGTCAAGTCACCACCACTCACGAAGATTTCTGTTGCGGAGCCTACGTTCTGGATACCCGGCGGCAGACGGTGAAGACCTTTTGCGCCACCATCACCCTGCTGTCCACCGGCGGGGCGGGAAAGGTTTACGTTTACACCAGCAATCCGGACGTGGCCACCGGCGACGGCATCGCCATGGGCTACCGGGCCGGGGCCACGGTGGCCAACCTCGAGTTCGTCCAATTTCACCCCACGTGTCTCTATCACCCGGAGGCAAAGAACTTCCTCATTTCCGAAGCGGTCCGGGGAGAGGGAGGGATTCTTTTGGACAGCCGGGGCACTCCGTTCATGGAGCGCTATGACCCTTTAAAGGACCTGGCCTGTCGGGACGTGGTAGCCCGGGCCATCGATACCGAGCTGAAGAAGAGCGGCGCCGACTCGGTTTTTCTCGATATCTCGCACCAGTCGGGTGAGTTTATCCGCGAGCGGTTTCCCAATCTTTACGAGCGCTGCCTCGGCTTCGGCATCGACATGACCCGGGAGCCGATCCCGGTGGTCCCGGCGGCTCACTACATGTGCGGCGGGATCACCACCGACATGTACGGCCGGACCGACATCCACCGGCTCTACGCCATTGGAGAAACCGCCTGCACCGGTCTTCACGGGGCCAACCGCCTGGCCTCAAACTCCCTCATCGAGGCCTTGGTTTACGCCGACCGGGCCGCTGAACGGGCAGTGGCGGAGATGGACCGGCCCGACTTTCACACCACCCCGGAGCCGCCCCCCTGGGACGAGTCGGGGACCTCCGACAGCGACGAGATGATCATGATTTCCCACAACTGGGATGAAATCCGGCGGTTCATGTGGAACTATGTGGGCATTGTCCGGTCGAACAAGCGGCTGGCCCGGGCCCGGCGCCGCATCAAGATCATCACCTCCGAAATCCAGGAATACTACTGGAACTTCAAGGTAGTCTCGGACCTCATCGAGCTTCGGAACATTGCCACCGTGGCCGACCTGATCATCCAGTGCGCCATGCACCGGAAGGAGAGCCGGGGGCTCCACTTCACCATCGAATATCCCGAAAAAGATAACCAGAGATGGCGCAAGGACACCGTGCTCCGCCGCCCCTTCGTGGGGTAAGCCGCCCCGTTATCCGTTGACACGGCCGATTTTTGCATTACTCTACGGAAGATATTGGCTTCCATTCATCGGCTTCGGCCTCATGGATGCATCATCCGGGCTGAAGGCGCCGGGGGCGGCATAACCCCCATTTCATTATAAAGGACGTATAAGGTACATATAAGCGACGGGAAGGTTTGATGGCGACCAAACGGGACTACTACGAAGTGCTGGGCATCGCCCGAACGGCCAATGACTCGGAAATCAAGGCGAGCTATCGCAAGCTGGCCATGAAATACCACCCTGACCGGAACTCCGGTGACGCCGTTGCCGAGGAGCGGTTCAAAGAGGCCGCCGAGGCCTACGAGGTCCTGCGGGACTCCCAGAAGCGGACTCTCTACGATCAATATGGCCACCAGGGGCTGGAGGGAACCGGGTTTTCCGGCTTCGGCGGGTTCGACGATATCTTTTCATCCTTCGGCGACATTTTCGAGGACTTCTTCGGGTTCAGCACGGGTCGCCGGGGTCGGGGTCGGGGTCGGGCCAACCGGGGCGCCGACCTGCGCTATGACCTGAAGCTCGGCTTTATAGAAGCGGCCTTCGGCAAGGAGACCGAGATCACGGTGGAAAAGATGACCACCTGCCCGGAGTGTGACGGCCAGGCCTGCGCGCCGGGGACCTACCCGGAAACCTGTCGGCAGTGCGGCGGTTCCGGCCAGGTCTCCCGGACCCAGGGGTTCTTCACGGTCCGGACCACCTGTCCTCACTGCCGGGGCAACGGCCAGTCCATTCCCAACCCCTGCCATCACTGTCGGGGGACCGGCAAGGTCAAGGCCGCCAAGACGGTAACGGTCAAAATCCCGGGCGGTGTGGACAACGGCTCCCGCCTCCGGCTCACCGGCGAGGGCGAGGCCGGGGTTCAGGGCGGCCCGCCCGGCGACCTCTACGTCTTCATCCACGTGGAGCCGCATGAGCTTTTTCAGCGCGACGGAACCCACGTGATCTGCCAGATCAGCATCAGCTTTATTCAGGCGGCCCTCGGCGACAGCGTCCAGGTGCCGACTCTGAACGGCGAAAAGGCTCTGGAGGTCCCCAGGGGGACCCAGCCCGGCGAGATCTTCCGGTTCCGGGGCGAGGGGATTCCGTCGTTGCGGAGCGGGAAACGAGGAGACCAGGTGATTCAGGTTCTCGTCAAGACCCCCACCTCTCTGTCCAAGAAACAGGAGGGCCTGCTCCGGGAGTTTCAGAAGCTGGAGTCGAAAAAGCTGACGAGCAAGCTCAAGAACATGTTCAAGGGCGATTCCGCCCAGGCCGCCCGATAGGAGCCGCTCATGTATGAGCTGACGATCGTCACCCACTTCGCCGCTGCCCATCAGTTGAAGATGGTCGCCCGGAAATGCGAAAACCTCCACGGCCACAACTGGAAGGTGGAGGTCTGCGTGGCCGGCGACCGGCTAGACCCGGAGGCCGGGATTCTCATGGATTTCGGGGTGCTCAAACAGCACGTGGCCGAGATCATCGCGGGGCTTGATCACCGATTTTTAAACGAAACCGAAGCCTTCGGGGATGCCTGCCCGCCTTCATCCGAAAACATCGCCCGCCTGATCGCCACCGAGCTCGACCGGCGGATCACCGACAGCCCGGTCCGGGTTGCCCGGGTGAGGGCCTGGGAGTCGGAGACCGCCTGCGCCACCTACATCCCCGGATAGGCCGCCATCAGCTCCGATCGGGTGACGACCGCCACGGCGTCGGGGACCTCCCGGCGGATGGCCGCCATCCCCCCTTCCTCACGGTCCACGAGGGTCACCACCCGGCGGACCTTCAGACCTTCGGCCCGGGCCCGGTCCACGGCCTTCAGGGTGGAGCCGCCGGTGGTCACCACGTCTTCCAGGACGGCCACCGCCGTCTCCGGGACCAGATCCCCCTCGATCCATCGGGCGATTCCGTGGTCCTTTTTCGTCTTGCGGATGGAAAAGGCGGCAATGGGCCGGCCGGCCAGCTCCGATGCAAAAGCGGCCGCCACGGCAATGGGGTCCGCCCCGAAGGTGAGGCCCCCGGCGGCGGTCACGTCCAGATCCCGGATGGCCTCAAAGACCAGGTGCCCGGTCAGATAAATCCCGCGAGGACTTAGAATCACCGGTTTACAATTGACATAGTATCGGCTCATCCGCCCTGATACGAGCCGAAAGGTCGGCTCCGGCCGATACTGAAAGGATCGCGCCACTAGCAGGTCGATCAGCTCCCGTTTCATCCCTTCCCGGTCCATTCGCCCTCCCCGC
>CAYNGG010000047.1:0-12125 GCA_964396575.1 uncultured Desulfobacteraceae bacterium
CAGCGCCGGGATGCCGCTGCCACTTTGCGAGCAAATGTAAAGTACATAATGAAGGCCGCGGGCTGGAAGCTCAGCAGTCAGCAATCACAAAACGGCGTGATTCAGACCGGAATCCGGGGAGATTGGCCAGAAAGACCCCGAAGAGGACGAGGCATCCCCCGAAGAGCTGGACCGGGGTCAGGGTCTCACCCAGGATGATCCAGGCGCTGATGGCGGTGACCACCGGAATGCAGTTGATGAAGACGGCGGCCCGGGAGGCCGGCACTCGGGTGAGGGCGTGATTGTAACACATGAAGGCCCCGATGGTGGCAAAGACGGTCAGGTAGATGACGGCCACTATCGACCGTCCGGTCACCATCGACCAGTCGGTGGTCGGCAGCTCGTAGAAAAAGGCCGGGGCATAGAACAGGGCACCGTAAAGGATCTGAAGCGAGGTGATGGGCAAAGCCTTGTGATGCTGGCCCAGGCTCCGGGCGAAGATGATGTAAAGGGCCGCTGAGATCACCGCCCCGAAGATCAGCAGGTCACCGAAAAGCGAGCCCTGGAGACGCCAGGCAAAGTCATGGGCCCCGGTGATCAGCACGGCGATGCCGGTCAGGGAAATTCCGGCGCCGACAAAGCTCCCCAGACGGGTCCGCTCCCCTAACAGAAATCGGGCGAGGACGGTCACCGTCAGGGGCACCGTGGCGATGATCAGCGACGCTTTGGGGGCCGAGGTGTGCTGAAGTCCGACTGTCTCGAAAATAAAGTAGAGACCCGGCTCGAACAGGGCCAGGCAAAAGAGCTTGACGTGCTCCCGCCCGGTAAACCGCGGGAACCCGTATCGGGCCATGAGCAGGATAAAAAAGATCGAGGCCAGGCTGAACCGGCCGAAGACCACCGTAAAGGTCGGCAGGGTCTCCAAGGCGATTTTGGTGCCCACAAAGGAGAGCCCCCAGAAGAGGGCCGCGCCGCTCAGGGCCAGGTAGGTGGTCAGGGTTCCGCCGGTGTCTGTTTTCCAAGCTAAAAAGCGCTTCTGGTACCACATCTCAGCTCCGATGTATAGAGGAAGCTTCGCCCCTTCACTCCGCCCGCATCAAGGCATCCCTGAGCTCCGTCTCGCAATTCAGTAACCGCTGCTCGGCTTCGGCCCGGCGCTGCTTGCCGTCTTCGACGATCTCGATGCTTTCCCGGATCGCCTCGATGAGGCGGGTGTTGGCCCGTTCGATGCTTTCGATCCCGACAACGCCGCGCTCGACTTCGGTTCGGACTTCCCGGTTGGCCTGGGCCAGGTTTTCGGCGTTGGCCTCCAGGAGCTCGTTGGTGAGATCGGTTGCGGCGCCGAGGGTCCCGGCGGCCTTTTTGGTCCTGAAGAGGGTCACGGCCTGGGCGAGCTGATTTTTCCACAGGGGGATGGTGTTTAAGACCGCGCTCTGGATCTTGTTGACGAGGCTTTTGTCCAGCTCCTGGGTCATCCGGATCGAGGGGAGGCTCTGCATGACCACCTGGCGGGTGAGCATCAAATCGTGGACTTTCCGCTCGAGGTCGTCCCGCATGGACTGGAGATCCTTGAGCTTCTGGACGTCCACCGGGCTTTCGGTCTCCTCGGCCTTCATCCGGGCGGCGGGGATTTCATCGGTTTCCGCCGTTTCCAGCCGGAGCTTGCCGGCGGCGATGTGGAGCTCCAGGTCGGCGAAATAATTCAGCGAGGTGTCAAAGAGCCGGTCGAGGAGGGTGATGTCGCGCATCAGCCGGTGGCGGTGGCTTTCCAGTGCGTTTTCGATTTTTCGGATTTGGCCCTCGACGGTCTCGTACTGCTGTAAAAACCGGGCGATGGGGCTGAGGCGGCCGAAGAGCTTGCCGAAAAATCCGGGCTCGTTTCCCGACTTGAGCCCTTCGGTGTCGATCCCCCGAATCTGGGACATCATGTCGCTCAGGGCTGACCCGGCCGGGCCGATGTCCTTGTTCCGGACCCCTTTGAGCATCTCTTCGTTGACCCGTCCGCACTCCCGCTGGGCCTCCACTCCGAACGACAGGATGCTGCCGGAGTCGCTCAGGTCGATCTCTCCCATCAGCTCCCGGACTCGTTGCCGCTGGCTGTCGGGCAGCCGGTCGATGGGAGTGACGCCGCCGTCCTCCCGGATGGCCACGGCGCCTTCGGGGGCGGCCGCCAAATCGGTGTCTGTCATCTATAGTCCCTCGCTTCGCATCATCCGCCGCAGGACGTCGATATCGACATCCAATGACAGGGCTTCGTTGTCCAGATTGCGTTGATACTGCCGGGAAAAGACGTCCTCGATCTCCGCCAGGGTTTCTTCGACCTTGTCGAGAACATCCCGGACCCTCTCCCCGGCCCGTTTCCGTTTGAGCTCACGGTACTGGCGGACCACCTCGACGGTGGCATCCAGGTAGTGATGGAGGAAATTCCAGGAGCGGTGGACGTCCTCGGGGTCGTCGGTAAACCCGGCGATGATCCGCTCGGCCCAGTCGGCGATCCGCTCGACCCGATCGTGAGCCTCGCCGTCCAGCTCGATGTTGACCCGTCTCAGGTCGGCGATCTTGTCGCGGCTCTCTTCCATGAGGGCGGCCATCTCCTCGGGGGCCATGCCGATCTGGGGAGCGATCTCCGTCAACCGGTCGCTCAGGGTCATTTTCCGGGGGATAACGAGGAAAAAGCCGGGGTAGCTCAGGGCCGCCAGAGCCAGCGCGAAAATGAATTCCCCGAAAAAGAGGTGACGAGGAAAGACGAGGACGTAGTGGAAGACGAGAAACACGCCGGCGGACAGGGTTCCGGCGGCGATGGCCGCCGGAGAGGTCAACCGCCACTGGCGACCTCGGGTCATTTTTTGCCCTGCATCCAATAGGCGACCTTATCGCTGTTGTCCTCGACCCAGCTCAGGATGGCCTCCTCATGGGATGTTTTCCGGGCTTCGGCCATGATCGATTCCAGGTCGGCGAGGGAAAACTCCATCCGGCTGAAAAAGCCCGCCACCTCCGGAAATTCATCCTTAAACCCCTTGCGGGCCATGGCGTGGATCGACTCGCTGCCCTTGAAGATCCCCTTGGGGTCATCGAGGTACCGGAGCGGGTATTCGGAGAACTTCCAGTGGGGCCGCCAGCCGGTGGCCACGATGTAGTCCTCCCTGGCCACGGCCTTGCCCACCGCCATGGCCATGGCCGGGCCGCTGGAGACGACCAGCTCGTAATCGAGCCCGTAGGCGTCGATGGCCTTCCGGCTCATGGCCATAAGGCCGGCCCCGGCGCCGATCCCCTGAATCCGGCCGCCGAGCTTCTCCCTCACCTCGGGCCTGGCCAGGTCGGCAATGGATGAAAGGGTCGATTTGGGGATGTAGTCGGGGACCACCCATCCCAGGTTGGCTCCGGAGTAAAGGACGCCGAGGTCCACCATCCGGTCCCCATACCGTCGGATGTAGTCGGCGTGGGTTTTGGGCTGCCAGGACATGAGCATCACGTCAAGGTCTCCTTCGGACACGCCCCGGTACTGGACGGTGATGTCGGCCAGGGTGAGCTCGACGTCGTACTTCATCCCTCGAGTCAGGATGATGGCGGCCATTTTGCTGACCACCTCGGCATCGGCCCAGGCGGTCCAGGCGATGATGACGTCCGGCTTCCGCTTCCACTGTGAGGCGTCGGCGGGACCCATCGAAGAGCCGGTGAGGACGGAGGCAAGGGCCAGGGCGGCGACCAATCGGATCAGTGTGAAGTGTTTCATTGGGTTTCAAACTCCTTGATGACGTCGAACGCCTGGGATTCGGCCAGGACCCGCTGGAGCCCCTGGGTCAGCTCTTCCGGGCTCCGGGCGCTCTGATAAACGGTCCGGCCGGGCTGATTGAGGGCGGAGCCCTCGATGCAAAAGCCGATGGTGTAAATGAGGATCGGGTTGGCCGGGTTGCCGAGGATTGAGCCGATCACCGGCCGGGGGTCCTGGCCGTCGCTGTGCATTCCGTCGGTGATGACGACGATCCGGTAATCCCCGTAGCCCTGCTGATACCGGGCCCGGCGTTCGATCTCGGCCCGAGCCAGGGCCAGGGCGTCCTTGAGCGGGGTTTTTCCGGATGGCTGGGCCGCCTTCGCCGCCGCCATGAAGGCCCGGCGGTTATCCACCCCGAGAGGCACGGCCAGCTTGACCTCGCTTGAGGCGAAGATCACCAGGCCGATGTTGGCCTCCTCCGGGATGCTCCGGAGCCAGGCGGCCAGGGCGGCCCGGGCCGCCTCCGCCTTGCTGGGATATTGGCCGGCGCAGTCGGCGTCCCGCATGGAGCCGCTCATGTCGAGCACCGCCAGGTAGTTGGTCCGGGTCGGCATGGGGTCGAGCCGATCGACGGACGCTTCGCCGGGCGGGGGCCAGACCGCTTTTTTGGCCTCGGCCACCGTGAAGGCCGGGGGGCTCTGGGCCGCTTTTGTCTCTGGCGAACCGGCCGGCTCGGGCGGAGCGGACTCACCGCAGGCCCACAGGCCGATGGCCAGGACGGTCAAGACTGCTATTGCGCGTTTCATGCCGCCCTCCTACCAGGTGTTGATGGGGGTGAAGACATCGGCCTCGGCCTCCACTTGAACGATGCGGAAGCTGACCCGCATGTTGGACCGCCATTCGGCTTCGGTCTTGGGGGGGCAGGGATCGCCGCCGCACATCCCGGTCTTGGGCTCGGTGATGCCGTAGCCGACGGTGACGAACTGGGATTCGTCCATGGAAACTCCCCGGCTCTCCCCCAGCTTGATGATCGCGTCCCGGACCGCCATGGCCCGGTTGACGCTCAGGTTCCGAGCCGCCTGACGGATGCTCCGAAGCTCATGTTGCGGGGCCCCCTTGGCCTTCCGTCGGAGGTAATTGAGCGGGTCGGAATGGCCCTCGACCGTCAGGACCGCCCCGCCGTAGGTGGATGCCAGCTCGATGACCCGCTCGAACTCGTCCTCGTAGGTTTTGACCGGGAATCCCTGCTGGTTTGGCTTGAAGTTGATCTCGAAGGCGAAGAGGGTCTCCTTTTCGAGGTCTCCGGTCTGCTTCATCCGGTCCACCACCTGGCCGGCCTGACCTTCGTCAAAGCCGGGCAGCTCGGCGCGGCGCTGGTCAAAGAGTCCGCCGGAGATCGCCCCGTAATCCCACCGGGCGACTTCGAGGGCGTATGCCTGGCGCATCAGGCCCCGGTCAACAAACCCGTTCTGAATCTGGTTGTTGACCGCCGCAAAGGACCGAGGCGTCTGGGGATCGGCCCAGTCCACATTGCCCCGCATCCCGACGGTCTCCACCCCGGCCCAGAGAGCTTCCGCTTCAGCGGTGGCGCCGGGGTCATCGAGGAGATGACGGGCCACGGCCTCCCAATCGACAATGAGCTTCAGGACATCTTCCCGAACCTTTTCTTCGGCTTTCAGGAGGGCGCTCACAAAGGTCTGGACGGTCTCCCGGTTTTTCTCGAAGAAATCCCGCCGGACCACATAGACCTCTGAAATGACGCGGCTGGCTGATTTGGTGGACAACAGGATGTGGGCTCCTTTGACCGAACCCTCGGCTCCGGTCCCGGTGGTTCCACCGGCAGTCAGGACGTTGGCGTCGGCGGTCACCATGAAGGCCGCATCCAGTCCGTCATCGCTCAGAAAGGCCCGGCCCGGGGTGTGGGCGTCGAACCCGAGGAGGTCCTCAGTGTAAACGAGGGTCGGCTCGGTCCAGGTCCCGCCCCCCTCCTCGACGGTCCGCCGGGCGTCGGCGAAGACTCGGGTGGCGTATTCCAGGTGAGGGCCGTAGGCCTGGGCCGCGATCCGGGCACCACTCAGGTCAGCCGGGGTCTTGATGTGGGACCGGGCCACCATGGCGTCGCCCCCGTTGGACCAGGCGTGCTGGTAGATCGCCACCATCTCGGTCCGGGGATCGGCTTCGGTGAGGTCGGCGGCCAGGTTGATCATCCCCTGGGTCCCGCAGAGGATCGGCATCTCACAGGCCATGTAGGCGGCCAACTGATCGGCCAGCCGGTTTTTCCGGACCAGCTTCACGTCGAGACCCCGCTTTCCGAAGAGGCTGTCCGGCTGGGTGGACGGGGCGTAGCCGTTGCCCATGAGCGGCACCAGGTAGGCCCCGGAGGTCCGGATGGGGACCGTGAGCGTGTCAGCCGCTCGACAGTCCTGAATTTTTGGGGAAATCCGCTCCGCCAGCGGGGTCATCTCGACGTAGTCGAAGGCCGGGGCGGAAGGGGCCCATAAGAGGATGCCGATGACGGCAAAGGTGAAATAGGGTTTCATGGATGGCCTCCTGTGTCGAGTTAGCTATCGCCGGGTCAGGGTGACTTCCACCCGCCGGAGCCGTCTGGAATACGACCGGCTTCCCTCGTCGGGTTGCTGAGGCAGCGGGTCGGCGCCCCCGGCGCCGAGGGTCGTGACCCGGTCCCGGGAGACCCCCTTCCGAGCCAGCTCGGCGGCCACCGCTTCGGCTCGTTCCAGGGAGAGGGCCTGGTTCATCTCCGGGTCTCCGCGTGGGCCGGTGTGGCCCTCGACCACCGCCTCGTAATCGGGCTGACGAAGCATCTCTCCGGCGATGACGTCGATGGTGCCGGCCGCCTCGGGGGCGATTTCAACGCCGGTTTGAAACGGGATCACAAAGTGCTGGGGACGGCTTTGACGGCCGACATAATCAAGGGCCGCCGCGGCAAGGGCAACGACGAGGAGAATGGCAAGTCCGGACCCGGTTCTGGCGCTCATGGAAAGCCTCGATGGGAATAGGGTAGGGCGCTGACCCGAGCGACGGGCCAGCGCCCGAAACAATCCGTCAGGTTTCAGATTAAGCTAAATCCAGTGGGGCGTCAATAGACCTCCGAAGTTTCCAAAACTTTGGATAGACCTCCGAGGTTTCCAAAACATTGGAAACCTCGGAGGTCTCTAGCGCCTCCACCACCATTTCAACCGATCAATTCAGCCAGGACTCGATCTGATCCTTATGAAACCGCATATATCGGATGGCTTTTTCCCCGGGGAACATGCCATCGTCTTCCTTGATCCAGATCATCAACTGCTCCAGCTCTTCGGCGTTCCAGTTGAACTGATCGAGGAACCGATAGACGTCGGGCATGTCTTCCTCTAACCCCGTCCGGACGATGGTGTGGATCGCTTCCTTCCCGCCGAAGACGTTTTTGGGGTCGTCGAGGAATTTCAGCTTCCACCGGCCGAACATCCAGTGAGGCTCCCATCCGGTGACCACGATCCATTTCTGCTTCCGGATCGCGTTGGACAGCTCGGCGGTCATGGAAACTTCTGAGCCTTGGATCAGCTCATAGTTGTAAAGGCCGTATTCCCGCATGGCCTCCCTGGTCCTCTCCATGATCCCGGCGGCGGGGTCGATCCCGATGATCCGGCGGTGGAACTTGTCCGCGTATTGTTTCAGATCGCCGATGGACTCGGCCTTGATATAGGAATCGTTTCGCTGACCGGAGGAGGCGGTCTGCCGGCCGACGGTGATATCCGGCACCACCAGACCGATCTGGGTCCCTTCCAGATTCGGCCCCAGATCCTCGACCTGATCCTTGTATTCCTCATAAAAATGGCCGTGAGTGCTGGGCAGCCAGCCCGCCACCATGCCATCGACCGTGCCGGCGGCCACCGCCGCCCACATCTTGTCGGCGGTCATGGAAATGATCTCGCACTCGTAGCCGAGCTTCTCCTGGATAACCGTTTTGACCATGTTGGTGGCCGCCACCGTCTCCGACCACTCCACATAGGAGAGTCGAACCTTTTTCTGAGCCGCGGCCGGGTTGACGACCGCAAGGGTTGCCAGCAGAGCGGTTACACAAAACAGGACTATCGAAGTCCGAAAAATCGCCTGTTTTCTCATAATTACCTCCTTATTTAAATCTGAACGGAACCGAAACGGCATTGCGCCATCTTCTGAAAATCTGGACCCGTCATCGTTGGGCGGATCATCCGTAACCATGCTTTTTGGCATGGTCGATCAGCCCCTTGACCACCGCGAAACACATCAGAAACATGATGATGGCAAAGGGCAGGCCGGTGCTGATGGCCGCGGTTTGCAGAGCGACCATGCCGCCTCCCAACAGGAGCACCGCCGCAACCACGCCTTCCATGATGGCCCAGAAGAGCCGCTGGGGGGTCGGGGGGTCCGGGTTCCCACCGGCCGTGATGATGTCGATCACCATCGAGCCGGAGTCCGACGAGGTCACAAAGAAGAAGATGACCACGACCATGGCCAGGATGGAAGTCACCCAGCTCAGCGGAAAGCTCTCCAGAAAGACGAACAGCGAGACCGGGATATTGGTCTGGACCGCCTTGGCCATCCCGCCGCTCATGTACCGCTCGATGTAAATGGCGCTGTTTCCGAAAACGGTCATCCAGACAAAGGTCACCATGGTTGGGACGACCAGAACGCAGGCCAGGTATTCCCGGAGGCTCCGGCCATAGGAGACCCGGGCGATGAACATCCCCACGAACGGACTCCAGGCGATCCACCAGGCCCAGTAAAAGATGGTCCACCCGTTCTGCCAGTTGCCCTCATCAGTATAGGCCTCGTTCCAGAATCCGAGGTTGAAGAAATTCTGGAAGTAATTCCCCAGGTTTTCGATCAGGGCGTTCATGACGAAGAGAGTCGGGCCGAGGAACAGGACAAAGAGCATCAGCAGGAGGGCCAGACCGATGTTGAGATTACTGAGGAGCTTGATGCCGCCGTCGAGGCCCCGGACCACCGACCAGGTGGCCAGAGCGGTGATGCAGGCGATCAGGATCGTCTGAACCCAGGCGTTCTGGGGAATCCCGAAAAGGTGGGCCATCCCGGCGTTGACCTGCTGGACGCCGAAGGCCAGGGATGTGGCCACGCCGTAAAGGCAGGAGATCGTGGCCAGGATGTCGATGGCGTTGCCCAGCCCGCCGTAGATTCGCTCTTTCAAAATTGGATAAAAGACGTTCCGGATCGACAAGGGCAGCCCCTCGGTGAAGCCGAAAAACGCCAGCCCCAGCCCGATCAGGGCATAGATCCCCCATGGATGGAATCCCCAATGGAGAAAGGTCAACTCCATGGCCGCCTTGGCGCTATCCACGGTGCCCGGCTCCGACAGCGGGTTGGCCACGTAATGGAACATGGGTTCGGCAACCCCGTAAAAGAGCAGGCCGATGCCCATGCCGGCACTGAAGAGCATGGCAAACCAGCTCATATAGCCGAACTCGGGTTTGGCATCGGGGCCGCCGATCCGCAGCCTGCCCAAAGGCGAGACCATGATCCCGATACAGGTGGCCAGGACGGCATTCATGGTCAGGACCAAAAACCATCCCGTATATTCGCTGATCCAATCCTTGATGGATGAAAACAGCTTTTCGGCGGCATCACCGGCGAGGATCGTGAAGAACACGCCGGCGAGAATCAATCCCGCGCCCCCGAAAAAGACCCATGGCTGGATGTCATATTTCCAGATCTTGTTGTCCAGGTTTTTGATGGTTCTTGCCGTTTCGATTTGAAATGCCTTCTCGTCGGGCACGGAACACCCCCTTTCTTCTGCTCTTAGTCATTCTGGATTTTTTTCAGGACAATCTTGTCTTCCTCGACAATCATCTCGAATGCATCTCCCGGGGTAAATCCCGTCTGATCCAGCATCTCCTTGGAAAAGACGATCCCGGTCTGCCGGACCTTCGGCTTTTCGCCCTCGGGATCATCAAAGAGCCCCTTGACGATATAGACCTTCTTGTCCTCTTCCTGGAGCATCCGCAAATGCTCCCAGAGGGTGTAAGGGGAGATGTTGAGCTCCTTTATGATCTCCTTGGCCTTTTTGCCCTCGTTGATCATCCGTCTCAGTTTGTCCGGGTTGTAACGGATGCTATAGTTTCCCTTGGCCATGTCGGACACCTCTCTTTCTGGAATTGGGTTGATAGCAATGGATTCCCCCGGACTCGATAAGACACGGGGCCAAATTGTCCATGCGCTCACTGTGCCATGGGGAATCGGACGATTACAATATATTGAAATAATTACAAATACATTTGCATAACCAGATTGAGCGGGGGTGATTTTGCGCAGCCCAGGGCGCAAATTGAGGTCTGATGGTAATGGATTTATTTACTGAAGGCAAGATCAAAAAATGTAGGAGATTTGGCGCCGGCTCCGAAAACTCCCGTCGGGCCTACCAGAACCAGCCGATCCCGGCGGTCACCCCCCGGCGGTTGTCCACGTCGAGGTGGATGCCGACCTCCCAGTCAATGGTGTCGATAAAATAGGAGATTCCCGCCCCGTAAACGGGATAGGTCTCCTTTTCCGAAGACTCCTCATAGGTCCACCCGGTGGCCCGGGACCGGCTCACCTCGATCTCCGTGACCCGGGTAAAGCCCCCGAGAAGGTTGAGATAGAGTCCGTGGGCGAAGGATTCGAGCCCGACTTTCCCGAAAAGCCCGATCTCGGTGCCGTCCTCGCGAATCCCCAGACGCTCACAGTTTCCGTGTGGGCAGGGCGACTCGGCGGTTTCCGGGGGGATGTTGTCGTAGCCGTGGAAGATCACCGGCATCCCCAGGCCCAGGAGAAGGTTTCGGCTTCCGAAACCGACCTCGATAGCCCCGGTTTCCAGCGTCACGTTGGCCCGGCCGGCTTCACCCCCGGCTCCCCCGGCGACGGAAAGATATCCCCCGGCCGCGGGTCCGGGCGCCAGGCAGAGAACCAGTCCCAAACCGATCAGCCACGCCGTTGGCGTGGTCAGCCGTCGATGGCGCATCTTCGTTTCTCCCCTGAGCCGCGTCCATGATCCGAGTCCCATCAAAAGAAGGCCGCCGACGACCAGGAGCCGGCCCCAGCCGCCGCCGACGCCCGGCCCGGCCTTCGAGATAAAACATTCCCCTGAATCCCGCACAATGGGCTCCCGGACCGCGCTCACCGCGACCGTCACCTGATCGGTGTCGGCAAACCCGTCGCCCACCCGGACCGTCAGGGCAAATGTCAGAGGCGTTTCCGGCTCAGGCACGGCCGGTGCGATGAATTGGGCGGAAGCGGTATCGGCCCCGGTCAGGGAGACGGCCGGTCCGTCGATCCGGTCCCAGGCGTAAATGGCCAGCCCGTCCGGGTCGAAGGTGGCTGACCCGTCGAGGGTCACCGGCTGATCGCTGGCGGCGGCTGAGTCCGGTCCGGCATCGGCTATGGGCGGGTAGGGGACCCGGGCCCCGATCTCAGCCGGCTCGGCGGCGGCCGGGGGCAGGACGGAGACCAGGGGCTGGTCCGGGTCGTTTCGTCCGTCGTAGATCAGTTGATCAATGGCCGTCGGGTCGGCGGTTCCCCACCAGTTGCCGGTCATGTCCAGCGAGTCGGGTCCGTCGCCGGCCCAGCCGCTCAGGACAAGGGCATTGGCGGCTTCGCCCGTCTGGAAGGCATTGTTATGGGCCGTCACCCGGTCATTGGCGGTCGGGTCGGCCGCAACAATCCGGAGGCAGGCCGCTCCGGTTGTCGAAGCGACCAATCGGTTGTCGGTCAGGGATATCTCCGCGGGCTCGGGATGGTAAGCGGTCACGACGACCACGGCCGATTCGGAGACGCCCTCGGCGTCGGCCCGGACGGTGTTCTCCCGGATTTCGAGCCGGCCCCCGGCCCCATCGATCCGGATGCCGACCCGGTTCCGCAAAAGGTAGCTCCCGGAGATCTCCCCGCCGCCGGACCGGGCGTAAATCCCGATGTCGTTGTCGTGGAGGCGGCAGTCCACGATCCGGGCGGCGCCCCCGGCGGACCGGACCCCGATCCCCGCGTTGTAACGGATCAGGCTCCCGGAGATGAGCGGGGCGGCGGTCCCGCAATCCACGGCGGCACCGCCTTCGGTTCGGGGAGTAACCCCTTCGACCAGGCCGCTCCGGAGCAGGGAACCTTCCCCGGTCATCGGGTCATAAGCCGGGCTGGTGGACTCAAACCGGATTCCGCCCCAGTGGCCGCCCTCGTTCGCCGGGGTCAGTCGGACCGGTGCTTCGGGGGTTCCCTCGACGCGGAGGGTCCCGGCCACGGCGATCTCGTACCCCGGGGCTCCGGCCGGGGGCTCGGCGAATTCGACGGTCAGGCCCGCTCCCAGGGTGAGGGTGGCGCCCTCGGCGACCACGATATCCCCGTCGATCCGCCGGGGGCCGCTCCCGGCCGACCATTCCGTGTCGGTCCGGATGATCCCGGGCCGGTCGGCCGG
>CAYNGG010000047.1:12225-14683 GCA_964396575.1 uncultured Desulfobacteraceae bacterium
CCTCGTCCGGGGGCGGATAGGTCAGGTCCGACCCGGCCGTCTCCACCGGCGCGGCGGCCGGCGGGTCGGTCTCCACCACCGGCAGCGAATAGTCGTCGGTCCCGTCAATGATCCGCTCGCCGATGGCCGGCCCGGATGCTCCCCACCAGTTGTTCGGCATGGAAAACGGGGGTGGGAAGCCGTCGGCCCAGCCGGTGAGGAGCAGGGTCAGGCCCGAGCTCAGGAAGTTGTTGCCCTCGGCGGTCACCTCGGCGTTTGCATCAGGGTCGGCGGCGGCCAGAACGATGGGGACCCCGGCCGGGTCGGTGCTCTCAAACCGGTTTTCGGTCAGGGTTAGGGTCGTGGGATCGCCCCCCCGATAGGCCAGATCGGCCCGGAGACAGACCCCGGCGGCCTCGGCGCCGGCCCCGGTCACCGTGTTGCCGGAGATTGTCAGACTCCCCCCGGCGCCGGCGATGACCAGCCCCTGGCGGTTGTCAGCCAGGTAATTGCCCTCGACGGTCAGGTCCCGTCCCGCCAGGTAGATTCCGAGATCACACCGGTAAATCCGGTTGTTACGGATTTCTCCGCCGGTCCCTGACAGATAGATCCCGGCGCTGGCCGAATCCCGGATGATCGAGTCGGCGATCAGGGGCGCGGCACCCCCGCAAACGATGGCGGCGTCCTGCTGATTCCCGGCGTGCTCGATGATGCAATGTTGGATGATGGAGCCGGTTCCCGAGGCCGGGTCGTAGTCGGTCGCCGGGTCGCCGAATCGGATGGCGCCCCACGGAACCCGGGGATCGACGGCGGTGAAGGTAATCGGGGCCTCGGGGGTCCCCACGGCCCGGAGGGTCCCATCGATCCGAAGGCTGTACCCGGCCGGCTGGACCGGCACGGGGGCGAACCGGACTAAAACGCCGGGGTCGATGGTCAAAGTCGCCCCTTGCCGGACCCAGAGGTTGCCGGTGATTTCCACGGGGCTGTCGTCGATGGTCCAGTGGCGGTCTTCTGTGATAATCCCCGCCCGGCCGGTCCCCAGCTCATCGGCCGGGGGGTAGGCGAGGGCCGAGCCGATCCCGGTCAGGGGCTGATCGGAGACCGGGGAGACGGTCACCAGCGGCTGGTTGTAGTCGTTGGCCCCGTCAAAGATCATCCGGTTGATGGCTTCCATGTCGTTGGTCCCCCACCAGGAGTCCGTGATGGCCAGGTTCGGGAGGTCGTCGCCGGCGGCCCAGCCGAGGACCAGGACGGCGAGGTTTCCGCCATCGTTGTCGATCTCGCAGCCGGTCAGGTCGAGGGTTCCGTTCACCCGCTCAGTGTTTTTGATCACCGCGATGGCGTTGCCATCGGGATGGCGGTTGACGAATCGGTTGCCCGAGCCGGTCAGGGTCACCGGATAGGGATCAGCCGTCTGAACGGCCTGAGCGGCCGCCTCCGCTTCCAGTGCCAGGGCCTCGGCCCGCTCGATGTTGTGCTCCGTGGGATTGGCTTCGGCTTCGGCCCGGGCCTCGGCGGCGGCCTGAGCAGCCCGGTCGGCCGCGGCGGAGAGCTCCGGCGGGGGATTGAAGTGGAGGTTGAAGCCCAGAGCCGCGCCCTCGAGGGTCCCCTGGGTCGAGATGATCGTGTTGTCCGACAGGGTGATCGTGTCGATGGATGGGGCGATGTAGATCCCCTGGCGGTTGTCGATCAGATAGTTGCCGGTCAGCGTCGCCCCGGCCACCGACAGAATCAGCCCCCGGTCAGATCCGTAGATCAGGGTGTCGGTGATGGTGATGTTTTCCCCCGACGCCCGGATGCCGTCACTGGCACTGTACCGGACGATGACGTCGGCGATCCGGGGAGATGCCGCCGATATGACCACGGCGGCGTCCTGCTGATTCCCGGCATATTCGATGACGCAGTGTTGGAGAATCGATCCGGTTTCCGCCGTCGGGTCCCAGTCGGTGCTGGTCCGGTTGAAAATGATCCCCCCCCACGGGGACCGGTTGTCTTCGGCCGTAAACAAGATCGGCGCGTCGGCCGTGCCGGCGGCCCGGAGCGTTCCGTCCACCCGGATGAAGTAGCCGGCGGGGCTCACCGGCACCGGACGAAAAAGGACGGTGACGCCGGGCTCGATCTCCAGGATCACCCCCGGAACCACCCGGATATTCCCGTCAACGACAATGGGACTGTCGGCGGCCGTCCAGACCGTGTCCACATCGATAATGCCGCCCACCGCGCCACCGGCACCGGACGGAGCCAGCAGGACAATGAAGGCGATGGTTACCATCGCCAGGACCCGCGTATTGAAACAAGGATTAGAGATAATCATGGATTTTCCGGCGATTACGCCCAACAGTTTTCGCGGATTGCGCACTCATCCCTCAGCCCACCGGGGCTTCGCCCCGGGCTGGTATGTTTCGCCCCTTCGGGGCTGGGCCATGAAGGATTTCCGGCGCTCGCGCCCGACGGTTTTTGATGATTGTTCACTCATTCC
>CAYNGG010000048.1:0-8088 GCA_964396575.1 uncultured Desulfobacteraceae bacterium
CGATTTCGATTTCGATAAACTATATCCTATCACCCATCACCTACCTTCGGAAAGTCCCCGGCGGTGTCAGAAAGTAATACAGAGCCCCGGCCACCAGGATTGAGGGGAGGGAGCCGCCCAGGGGATAGCCGCTCCTGACGCTCCACTGGAAGACCCCGAAGCCGACGGCCCAGGAGATGATGGCAATGGGGTTGACCCCGCCTCGGTACCAGTAAGGGCCGTCTTTTTCGTCGAGGGCATCAACGTCGATTTGCCGCCATCGGACGAGGAAGTAGTCGGTGAGGACCACCCCGTAAAGGGGGACGAACATGGCCCCGATGAGGAGGAGAAAGCTTTCGTAGCGCTCCATGGGAAAGACGAGGGCCACGGCGATGGCCAGGATTCCGGCGATCCACATGAGGGTCCGGGCCCCGATTTTCCGGGAGATGTTGAGCATCGAGCAGGTGGCGGAGTAAACGTCCGGAAAATCCGAGGTAATGGTGGAAAAGACCACCATGATCAGAGCCGGCACGGCCATTCCGATCCGGCCCATGGTCTGGAGGATGAGCATCCCGGGATCACTTTCCCCGGTCACCAGGGTCGCCATCAGGCCCAAAAGATACATCCAGGAGGAGACGATGAAGTAGCCCCACCAGGTCTGCCAGAAGGCCGACCGGGACGACCGGGAAAATCGGGAATAGTCGGCCACCAGCGGCATCCAGGAAATCGGCATGGCAATAACCAGATCCAAACCGACCATGAACGGCATGGTCTCAGGCGGGACCATCCCGACCGCCGCCCCAAAGGACCGGGCCGAGACGACGGTCATGAGGACAATGACCAAAAGAAGGCCGATCACCGCGCAGGTCTGCATCACCTTCCAGAAAGTCCGGCCGGTGAACAGAGCCCAGCCAAGGGTCCCGGCGCCGATGAGCAGAATCCAGAAGGCGTCTGTCGCCAGAGGGCCGCCGAAGGGAGCCCCCAGGGTCGCTCCGGCCCGGCCGCCGATGATGAGCATGATGGCGGCCCAGCCGATGAGCTGAACGATGTTCAGAGCCGCGGCCAGCCCCGACCCCCGGATGCCGAAGGCCGGCCGGACCGCCACCATGGCCATGATCCCGTGCTCCGACCCGGCCACCCCGCCCAGCGCCATGAAGGTGTTGCCGATGAGGTGGCCCAGGATGATGGCCCAGACGCCCGCCCAGAAGCCCAGAGGGGCCAGAAATCCCCCGGCCCAGATTTCCGCCAGGGAGACGGCCACCCCGGCCCAAAGCAGAAAAAAGTCAAACCCGCCTAGATGACGCGCCTCAGCGCGGATGGGGGTGATGTCCATGGGATGCTCCTTTTTAGTTGGCGGGGGGATGGCGCCGGTCTGGGAAGGAAGCGGTCGGTACGGTCCCGTCTCCGGGGTGATACATTGGGTCGCTCCCTGCGCTGGCATGATCCAGATCAGGTTCAAAGGGTATGCTCTCAGGCGAAACCGCCACCCCCGCGTTAAAAAATCTACAATCTACAATCTACAATCTACAATCTACAATGTACAATACCGACGGCGGCCCTCGGTGGGCCGCCGTCCGGTTTACGTTATCGATGCTGTGAGAAAAACCCCGCTTTGATGTACTCCCGGTTCATCCGGGCAATGTGGACGATGGAGATCTCCTTGGGGCATTCGGCCTCGCACTCCCGCTCGTTGGTGCAGTTGCCGAAGCCCAGCTCGTCCATTTTCCGGACCATGGCCAGGGCCCGCCGGGCCGCTTCTCGAACAAGAAAAATTGCCAAAAAAGGCCGGTTTTAGACACCCTAGTGGCTAACCCTTCCCCGACCAAGACTTTCACCCTGAAAGATGCACCAGGCTTCGCCTATCGCGCTAACGTTGCGCTAAGCCGACCGGCGCGCGCTACGACGCTGGGATCGAGCTGAGCGCCGACACGCGCCGGGTCGGCTTGAGCGGCTGGTTGGGCGGAAATCTTATCAGTACATCTACGCTGCTTCTCGGCTGGCGCGATATGCAAGCATGCTCTCAATGCTGAGTTGGTAATCGAGATCTTCCCACTCTATGCCTGTTTTTCGGCAGATAAACTCGTATTGCGAAAGCTGTTTGAGTGTAGCTGCTTGCAGCTCTGGATACCAATCCATAGGAGTAGAAATTACTCTTCCATCTTCCAGTTCAACATGCAGGCGCCGGTCATCGAAGTGGACGGCCTTACCTTTTAGCGTGCCATTCATTCCATTTTTCCTCGAATTGCTGATTGTTTGCTTTGATGATAGCTAGCAATTCTTTAGGCTTCATGAAGTCGTGAGACACGCGAAAAGTGCCGAGTTCAACCTTTGCATAGTCGTCGCCTTTAGAGACGTGAACGTGCTTCGGTTCATGCTCGTTAGCATAGAAGAAGAACTTGAATCCGTCTTGAACCGCCAGCGTAGGCATCAGAATTCGTGAGATTTTAGGATGTCAGGCCAGGGTCGGATTCGAGCTTTGGCGCCCAACAGTCTTGATCATCCAGATCAGGTTCAAAGGGTATGCTCTCAGGCGAAACCGCCACCCCCGCGTTAAAAAATCTACAATCTACAATCTACAATCTACAATCTACAATGTACAATACCGACGGCGGCCCTCGGTGGGCCGCCGTCCGGTTTACGTTATCGATGCTGTGAGAAAAACCCCGCTTTGATGTACTCCCGGTTCATCCGGGCAATGTGGACGATGGAGATCTCCTTGGGGCATTCGGCCTCGCACTCCCGCTCGTTGGTGCAGTTGCCGAAGCCCAGCTCGTCCATTTTCCGGACCATGGCCAGGGCCCGCCGGGCCGCCTCGGGGCGACCCTGGGGCAACAGGGCAAGGTGGGAGATCTTGGCCCCCACGAAGAGCATGGCCGACGCATTGGGACAGGCGGCCACGCAGGCCCCGCAGCCGATGCACTGAGCCGCGTCCATGGCCTCGTCGGCACAGCCCTGGGGGATGGGAATGGTGTTGGCGTCGGGGGCCCCGCCGGCGTTGACCGAAATGTAGCCCCCCGCCTGGATGATCCCGTCGAGGGCGCTCCGGTCCACCACCAGGTCCTTGATGACCTTGAAGGCCATCGCCCGCCACGGCTCGATGACAAGGGTGTCGCCGTCGTTGAAATGGCGCATGTGGAGCTGGCAGAGGGTGGTCCCTTTTTCTGGCCCGTGAGGCCGGCCGTTGACCACCGATCCGCACATCCCGCAGATGCCCTCCCGGCAGTCGTGGTCAAAGGCGATGGGCTCCTTGCCCTCGAGCGTCAGATCCTCGTTGACCACATCGAGCATCTCCAGAAAGGACATGTCCGTGGATACATTGCGGGCCTCGTAGGTCTCGAACCGTCCTTTGTCCGTGGCGTCCTTCTGCCGCCAGACCTTGAGGGTGAGATGGATGGTCTTTGTCACTTGTAGCTCCTTTGCGTTAGCTCTACGTTTTCAAAGGATAGCGGCTCCTCATGGCGCTCGGCGGCGGCGTCGTCGCCCTTGTGCTCCCAGGCGGAGACGAAACAGTAGTTCTCGTCGTCCCGGAGCGCTTCGTTCTCATCGGTCTGATACTCCTCCCGGAAATGGCCGCCGCAGGATTCGTTTCGATCGAGAGCGTCGATGACCATCAGCTCGCCGAATTCGAGGAAGTCCGCCACCCGGCCGGCTCGTTCCAGGCTGCTGTTGAGATCCCGGTCCGCGCCCGGAACCCGGACGTTTTCCCAGAACTCGGCCCGCAATTCCCGGATCATCGTCTGGGCCTTGGCGAGCCCTTCGGCGTTTCGGGCCATGCCGCAGTATTCCCACATGATGTGGCCGAGGGCCTTGTGGAAATCGTCCACCGTCCGCTTTCCATTGATGGCCAGAAGCTTTTTGGAGGCCTCGTCCACCTCGGCTCCGGCCCGCTGAAAGGCCTCATGGTCGATGCCGATTTCCGACGGGCCGGTCCTGGCGAGATAACCGCCGATGGTGTAGGGGATGACGAAGTACCCGTCGGCCAGGCCCTGCATGAGGGCGCTGGCTCCCAGCCGGTTGGCGCCATGGTCGGAGAAGTTGGCCTCCCCGATGACGAAAAGCCCGTCAATCGTGCTCATCAGGTTGTAATCCACCCAGAGGCCGCCCATGGTGTAATGGACCGCCGGGTAGATCATCATGGGAACCTCGTAAGGGTTTTGAGCCGTGATCTTTTCGTACATCTCGAAGAGGTTGCCGTATTTCCGCTCGATGACGTCCCGGCCGTCCCGGCGGATGGCGTCGGCGAAGTCGAGATAAACGGCATACCCGGTCTCCCCCACGCCCTTGCCCTTGTCGCATTGGGCTTTGGCGTTCCGGGATGCCACGTCCCGGGGGACGAGGTTGCCGAAGCTCGGGTATTTCCGCTCCAGGTAGTAGTCCCGCTCCGATTCGGGAATTTCGTTGGGCGACCGCTTGTCCCCCGGCGTCATGGGCACCCAGACCCGACCGTCGTTTCTGAGGCTTTCGCTCATGAGGGTCAGCTTCGACTGGTAGGTGCCGTGGACCGGGATGCAGGTGGGATGGATCTGGGTAAACGAGGGATTGGCGAAGAACGCGCCCCGCTTGTAGGCCCGGTAGGTTGCCGTGACATTGGATGCCATGGCGTTGGTGGACAGGAAAAAGACGTTGCCGTAGCCGCCGGTGGCCAGAACCACCGCGTCGGCGGCATGGGACTCGATCTCGCCGGTAATCAGGTTCCGGACGATGATCCCCCGGGCCCGGCCGTCATCCACCACCACGTCGAGCATCTCCCGGCGGGGAAACATGGTCACCTTGCCGGCGGCGACCTGCCGGGAAAGGGAGCTGTAGGCGCCCAAAAGGAGCTGTTGGCCGGTCTGCCCCCGGGCATAGAAGGTCCGGGAGACCTGAGCCCCCCCAAAGGAGCGGTTGGCCAGGAGACCGCCGTATTCCCGGGCAAAGGGAATCCCCTGAGCCACGCAATGGTCGATGATGGCCGTCGAGACCTGGGCCAGCCGGTAAACATTGGCCTCACGGGAGCGGAAGTCACCGCCCTTGACGGTATCGTAGAAGAGGCGCCAGATGCTGTCGCCTTCGTTCTGGTAGTTCTTGGCGGCGTTGATGCCCCCCTGAGCGGCGATGCTGTGAGCCCGCCGGGGGCTGTCCTGGATGCAGAAGTTGAGGACGTTGTAGCCCAGCTCGGCCAGCGTGGCCGCCGCCGAGCCGCCGGCCAAACCGGTGCCCACAACGATGACCTGGTATTTTCGCTTGTTGGCCGGGTTGACCAGCTTGAGCTCGAACCGGTGCCGGTCCCATTTCTCGGCGAGCGGACCGTCCGGTACCTCCGAATGTAGCTGCATATCGGGCCTCCTTAGGCGCTGATGGAAATGAAAATCGGAATGAACCCAAAGCCGATGCCGATGGCGAGGCTGAAGATGACCCCAAGGGTCGTGATCAGCGGCATGTATTTGGGATGATTGAGCCCCAGGGTCTGGAAGGCGCTCCAGAATCCGTGGCTGACGTGGATGGCCGCGATGACCATCGCCACAATGTAGAGGAAAACATAGCCGGGGTTCCCAAACGCCTCGGCCACGATGGCGTAAATGGTCGTATGGGTCTTGTCCACGAAGTGAAAGTTGAACAGGTGGAATATCACGAACAGGAGCAGCAGGATGCCGGTATAGGGCATGGTGCCCGAACCCAGGGTCCGTCCCCCGGCACGCGCGGACACGGCGTATCGGACCGGCCGGGCGCGGAAATTTTCATAAAACAGGACCGCCCCGGTCAGGACATGGACGATGGCAAACAGAAGCAGCCCCAGCTCGGCGACGGTGACCAGCGGCCCCAGAGCATGGAGATGATCCGCGTAGGAGTTGAAGGCCGCCGGCCCGATATACAGGGTGAGGTTGCCGGCGAGATGGGCCGCCAGAAACCCGGAGAACCCCAGCCCGGTGATGGCCATCATCAGCTTTTTTCCGACCGATGCGCCCAGATTGTCCGTAAACCAGCTCATATTACCCTCCGCTTCCGTTAGGTGGATGATAGTCTGACAACGCCGCTGGCGTTGCGGGGTTTGAGCCGTGTCGTAGAGCCCGTTTGGCGGTCTGGCGGGCGGGAAAGCCCGATGTCACGGGGCGGACGAATGCGGCTCAAAAAAGGCCAAATCCTACTTTTTAGTGGTTTCCCCCGAGTCTGTCAACAGGATTTTTTCCAGCCACCAGGTGTCCCAGGGGGTGTCGAGGACTGCCTGGCAGATTCGCCGGCCGGTGGGGGTCCGGAGCCGGGCGGTCACGGCGGGAAGCCACTTCTTCGGCGGGAGGTGGCCGATGTCCGACAGGGCCTTGAGGTCGAGGATGAAGGCGAGCTGATCGGCGTCGTGGGCCAGGCGGGCGGCCAGGGTCTCACCGGCGTTGTATTCGGCGATCAGGTCGGCAATGGATTCCCCGAAAGGGAGATCAGCGGCCAGTTGAGCCACCGCCTTGGGCTCGTCCGCCGAAACATATTGCTTCCAGACGCTGTTGAGGTCCCCGGTCCGGGCCTCGGGCAGATCGTGGACGAGGCACATGGCCAACAGCCGGCCGGCGTCCGCATCCGGCTCCATCCGGGACATGACGTAGGCGATAAAGGTGATAATGAACGAGTGCTCGGCCACCGACTCACCCCCGGCCCCCAGAAAATGGTAGCCGGAGCGGGGGATGCGCTTGAGGGTGGCGGCCTCGAAAAGAAGGTTGGCAATGGGTTCCATGGGTTCACCTCCATTGAGGGTTGGGGCGCGAAAAGTGTCGGTCGGCCTGGTACGGCGCCAAGCTGCCCATCCTACCGGCAGCCCGCGAGATATGCAACCAAATCCCTTGACACCCGGCATCGCATTCTTTAAGCTGATAGACTTTAGTGTAACACCCGTCGCCGGCAACACAAATTTCAGGTTATGGGTGAGCACGAGAAAAATCCAAAATCGTAAATCTAAAATCGGAAATAAAAATATGGTTCCTGGACAGATCGACATTCTCCACATGGTGACCAACGCGGGTTTCATGGTCCAACTGGTCCTCTTCCTGCTGCTGTTTTTCTCCATCACGTCATGGGCTATTATACTCATCAAGCTGAGGTACATCCGAAAGGCTTTTCGGGAGTCGGACGAGTTCATCGAGGTCTTCTGGGAGAGCCGGGACTTTGCCGTGGCGTTCAAGGAAGCCGAGGACTTTCCCGGCAGTCCCATCGCCCGGGTTTTCTCCATTGCCTATCTCGAGCTGCGGAAGATCAGTCAGACGTCGAAGAAGGGAAAAGAGTCGGGGGAAGACGGGCATTCGCTCGGAAAGCGGCTCGAAGGCACCGAGAACATCGACCGCGCCCTCAGCCGGGCCATCAACACCGAAATCGTCCGGATGACTCAGATGGTCCCCTTTCTCGCCACCACCGGAAACACCACCCCCTTCATTGGCCTGTTCGGGACCGTTTGGGGGATCATGAACTCCTTTCACGGGATCGGTCTGACCGGGTCGGCCAGCCTGGCGGCGGTGGCCCCGGGGATCTCCGAGGCCCTCATCGCCACGGCCGCCGGATTGGCGGTGGCCATCCCGGCGGTGATCGGTTTCAACTACTTCATGCAGAAAATCCGGGTCATCGAGTCGGAGCTCCAGAGCTTCGCGGCTGACTTTCTGAACATCGTCGAGCGGGACATTCTCCCGGCAGCCAAAGGAGGGGCGTGATGGCACTGAATACCCGGACCGACCAGCTCATGTCGGACATCAACGTCACGCCTTTCGTGGACGTGATGCTGGTACTGCTCATCATCTTCATGGTGACGGCCCCGATGATGACCCAGGGGGTTGATGTCACGCTGCCCGAAGCCACCTCCCAGCCGCTGCCATCCCGCCAGGAGCAGCTCATGGTGACCATCGACCGCCACGGGACCATCCACATCAACGAGACGGCGGTGGCCTTCGACAGCCTGGTTGGACGGCTCAGCGGGATGCTCGCGAGCCAGGACCACCGCACGGTCTATCTCCGGGCGGACCGGGATATCACCTATGGTGAGGTGGTCCGGGTGATGTCTGAAATCAACAGGGCCGGGGTCGATCGACTGGGGATGGTGACCGTGCCGCTGACCTCGGAGGCGGACTTATGATGTTAGATTTTGGATTTTGGATTTTG
>CAYNGG010000048.1:8188-14624 GCA_964396575.1 uncultured Desulfobacteraceae bacterium
TTCCTCGTGCTCGCCCATAACCTTTGATATGGATGCCTCGACCATCTCTCAACCCTCTTTGTTTCAGGGGGGCGATGGGGATACCGGCCGTTTTCTGACGGGCATCTCCCTGTCGGTGATCTGCCACCTGTTGCTGGTGGCAACCCTGGTCTTTGTTTCGGAGTACGTGCCCCGCCGGGACGAGGTCCTGTCGGTGATCAACGTCGATATGGTCAGCCTTCCGGCCCCGGCTGTTTCGGAACCCGGCCCCGCCGAGGCCGCCGATCCGGTTCCGGCCGATCCGGCGCCCATGGCCCCGGACCGGATGGAGGAGCTGCTTCTGGAGCAGACGCCTCCGGAGCCTGAGCCGACACCCGTCCCGGAGCCTGAGCCGGCGCCCGTCCCGGAGCCGACGCCCGAGCCCGCCCCGGAAGCCCCTCACGTCGAGGACCAGGTGGTGATCGACCCCGAGCCGGAGACTCCGACCCCGGCCCCAGCGGAGCCTAAGCCCGAGCCCGTGGAGCCGGCCCCCGAGGCGCCGGAGCCTTCACCGGCGGAGCCCGCCACGCCGAGTGCGTCCGACCGGACTCCCACCAAAACCCCTCGATACCGGAAGCCCAGCAAGCAGGTCATCCAGTCCCGGGTCGAAAAGGACCGCCGGGAGGCGGTGGACAGCGCCATCGAGGGGATCAAACGCCGGGTGGCTGACCGCGAGGGGGCGGCGACGGGATCGGAGGGGAGCGGGGCCAGCGGCTTTGCCCGGCAGGCGAGCCTGGCCATCCGGTCATATAAGGGCAGCGTCCTCCCGGATCGGATCAACCGGAACTGGGCATTTTCCGAGCAACTGGCCAGCCGCCGCTTCAATCTGAAGGCGACTGTGGTCATTACGATCCGCGCCGACGGGGAGATCACCGACGTCTTTTTCGAAAAACGGTCGGGAGACCAGTATTTCGACGACTCCGCTTACAAGGCCGTCATCAAGTCCAACCCCTTGCCCCCGCTGCCCCGGGCCTACACCGCCTACGAGGACAGCTACACGGTGGGGCTCCGATTCACTCCCGAGGGGCTCAATTGACGGCTCTAATCGTGCTGAAAACTCCATGGAACCACGAATAAACATGAATGAATGCCAATCGAAAAATAAGAGACATCCGAGGTTTCCAAATTTTTTGGAAACCTCGGAGGTCTTCCTTAGCAGGAGAGGGAACATGAAAACCCGTGGGACCATCGGCATGGCCGTGGTGATGCTGATCGTGCTGCTGGCCGGGGGCGCCCCGGTCCAGGCTCAACGCGATTACGATTACGTTGACATTCAGAATCCGTCGTTGCAGAAAATCCCCATCGCGGTGCCCCCGTTTCGGATTTTTCCGGCGGGTCGCCCCGACGTTTCGAGGGACGGGGCGGACCGGCTGTCGTCGTATCTTGATTTCACCGGCTATTTCAAGATCCTCGATGGGGCCGATTCGGTGATGTCTCCCGACGAGATGGGTCTCACCGAAGCGGACGTTCGCTTCAAGGAGTGGACCCGCATCGGAGCGGAGCTTCTGGTGACCGCCGGGGTTCGGATGGGCGAGGACGGGGTCATCGAAATGGAGCTCCGGCTCCTCGACACGGTGAAGGGGGCCATGCTGGTGGGAAAGCGCTACAAGGGGTGGCTCAAGGACCAGGACCGGATGATCCGGCGGTTTGCCGGGGAGATCATCCATGTCCTCACCGGCGAGTGGGGGGTCTTCGATACCCGGATCGCATTTGTTTCCACCGGCACGGGACACAAAGAGATCTTTGTTTGCCACTTTGACGGCGAAAACGTCCGGCAACTGACCCGCCACGGCAGCATTGCGCTCTCTCCGGCCTGGTCATCGGATGGCCAGTGGATAGCTTATACTTCCTATGCTGGGGGAAAGCCCGAGATCTACGTCCGGCACATGTCGGAAAACCGGGGATCGGTCATCGCCAATCGGGGACTGAATGCCACCCCCGAGTGGGTTCCGGGTAAGGCGATGCTCAGCGCGACCTTTTCCCATGAAGGTGATCCGGAAATTTACCTGTTGACCCGCGAGGGAAAAGTGACTAAAAGGTTAACGGATAACTGGGGCATCGATACCTCTCCCACCTGGTCGCCGGACGGTTCCCGGATGGCATTCGTGTCGGACCGATCGGGCAGCCCGCAGATTTACATTCAGGACCTGACCACCGGCGACACCCAGCGGCTGACTTTTGACGGTCGGTACAACACTCAGCCCGGTTGGTCGCCGAGGGGGGATCAGATCGCCTATTCCGGCATGAAAGACGGAGAGATCAACATCTACGTCATCGGCCTGGATGGTGGTCCGCCGGTCCAGTTAACCCGAGGCGAGCGGCAGAACGAATCTCCTTCCTGGTCCCCCGATGGCAGCATGATCGTCTTTTGCTCCACCCGCCAGGGACCATCCCGGATCTTCGTCATGACCGCTTACGGTACGGATCAGCGCCGGCTCTTGACCCTTCCGGGGGAACAGACGGACCCGAGCTGGTCCTTGCGGATGAGCAATGAGTAACCCTGGGGAGTCGAAAGGAGAAGGCGGTATGCGAGCAAAGTATCATGTGGTGTTAGCCCTCTTGATCGTGGTGGCCATGCTTTTGACCGCCGCGTGCGGCAAAAAAACCATCAAGCCGGATACCCCGGCCGCCGGTTATGGCGAGACGGGGGATATGGATTCGGGCCTGTCCGCCGAAGACCGTGCCCGTCAGCGGGAGCTGGATGAGGAGCGCCTTCGCCGGCAGCGCGAAGAGCAGGTCCGCCAGGAGCAGATCCGGGCTGAGGCCACCCGCCGGGAAATGGCCCCGGCGCGCAGCCGGGTCATGGATGAAAACATCTATTTTCCCTTTGATTCCGCTGCCCTGAGCTCGGAGGCCCAGGCCAAGCTTCGGGGAAAAGCCGATTGGCTGCGCCGATATCCCGAAGTCTCGGTGATTATCGAGGGCCATTGCGATGAGCGGGGGACCAGTGAATACAACCTCGCCCTGGGTGACCGACGGGCGGAGAGCGCCAAGCGCTTTCTCGTCAACCTGGGAATCTCGCCGGCCCGGCTGACCACCATCAGCTATGGCGAGGAGCGGCCGGTGGATCCAGGTCACAACGAGGCCGCCTGGGCCAGGAACCGCCGAGCCCACTTTGTGATTGAGTAATTGGATTTTAGATTTTGGATTTTAGATTACTGAATACATCAGAGCTGGAATGAGACGAATAAACGGAATTGAGACGGAAGGGCCGCCGGTCCGCCGCCGGGCAAGGGGATGGGTTATTTGCTGGATTGCCGTGCTCGGGCTGTCGGTCGCCGGATGCGCCACCCGATCCGACATGGTGGCTCTGCATGACCGATTAGTGAGCCTCGAGCGGGACTCCGTGGAATTGCAGCAGCGGAACGAGGCGGTTCAGCGGGAAAACGACACCCTGCGTTCCCGACTGGAAAGCGTTGCCCGGACCCGTGAGGAAAAAGAGCTCAAGCTCCTGGACCAGTCCGCCGGACTTCGGGCCACCCTCGACGGCTTCCGTGAGGACATTCAGACCCTGAACGGCAAGGTCGAGGTGATCAACCATGATCTTCGGACCGCCACCCGTCGTCTGGATGAAGCCGATGCCGAAATGGGGCGGCGGTTGTTGCGGATCGAGGGGTATCTTGATGTCGGGCGGCCCGTCTCGGGCAGCTCAGGCATGCCGGCCCCGCCGTCGCCTCAGGCCCCGGACGATGCTAGGACGGAGCGCACCCCGGTTCCGCCGTCGCCTTCGGAAAGCCCTGACAATGGCGACGACCCATCCGGTGGATTGTCCCCGGCCGAGCTCTACCATCTGGCCAAGGCCGCCTTCGACCGAGGGAATTACGAAGAGGCTCAGGAGGGGTTCAGGACGCTCATCAAGCAATATCCCCGATCGCCCAACGCGGACAATAGCCAGTTTTGGATCGGGGAGATTTACTACCGCCAGCGGCGGTACGAAGAGTCGATTCTGGAATACCAGACCGTCATCGAGCGCTATCCCGACGGCAACAAGGTCCGGGCCGCCTTGCTCAAGCAGGGATTCGCCTTCTATAGCCTGGGAGACCGGGGTAACGCCCGGCTGATCCTCGACGAGCTCATCCGGAAGTACCCGTCTTCCAATGAGGCCAAAATCGCCCAGGAAAAGCTCGACGGCTTCTGAGCCCATGGCCTTGAGGCTCTGTTTTCGACCCGCTGAAGCGTGAAGGTCATGGGCATTGATCCGGGCTTGGCGGCCACTGGGGTTGGAGTGGTCTGGGGCCGAGGGCCGCATATCGATGGACACGCTTTCGGGATCATCCGCACCTGTGCCCGGACTCCGACCCCCGAGCGGCTGAACCGCATCCATGAACGGGTGGCGGAGCTGCTGGCCGAGGAGCGGCCGGACCTGATGGTGGTGGAGGATGTCTTTTCCCTGGACCGGTATCCCCGGTCGGGAATCGTGCTGGGCAACGTAACCGGCGTCATCTTCCTGGCGGGGGCTCAGGCGGGCGTACCGGTGACCGAAGTGGCGGTCCGGGAAGCCAAGGGGGTGCTCACCGGAAACGGGGGCGCCGACAAGGCCCACCTGGAGCGGGCCGTGAGGAGTTTCCTCGACCGGACGGCGCCGGTCCGCCCCGCTCACGCCGCCGACGCCCTGGCATTGGCCATCATCGGTCTGCTCCGCCGGTCGGACGGGCTCCCCCGGCCCCCCGGACGCGCCTCCGCCCCCCCGCTCCGGCGCATCCAGTGATCGCCTACCTCGAAGGCACGGTACGCTTCCGGGAGCCGGACCGGATCGTTCTGTTGACCGCCGGTATTGGATTCGAAGTCCTGATTCCGCCCATTGTCATGGATTCCCTGACCGACCGGGACCCCGAGGAGTCCGTTTCCCTCCACATCTACCATCATCAGACCGAGCGGCAGCCCCGGCCCGTGCTCATCGGCTTCCGGACGGCAACGGAGAAAGCCTTTTTCCAGCAATTGATCAGCGTGGAGGACATCGGCCCGTTAAAGGCCGTCAGGGCACTCACCCTGCCGATCGGGGAGATCGCCGGGGCCATCGAGGCCGGGGACGCCCGGACCCTGGGGCGGCTCAAGGGGATTGGACCCCGGACGGCTCAGAAGATGATCGCCACCCTCGGAGGCAAGCTAGGCGACCTCCGGAACGAGGGTGAAGCACCGGCCCCGCCGCATCGGGTCGCTCCATACGGAGGCCAGGCCGGACGGCTCGGGGACCCGGCTGAGGCGGTGATCGAGGTCCTGGTGGAAAAGCTCGGCCATAAACCGGCGGACGCCCGGCGGCGGGTGGCCGAAGCCCTCGAGCGAAACCCCGCCATCGCTTCCCCGGAGGCCCTCTTTGATGAGGTTTACCGGGGCGATGGGAGCACATGACCGACGGTATTTTAAAACACTCGACGGACGACGGCCACCTGATGGACCGGGCGCCTCAGCCGGCGGACGACGAGCCGGAGATCCGCTCGCTCCGGCCCCAGTGCCTTGATGACTACGTGGGCCAGCAGTCGGTGGTGGAAGCCCTCCGGATTGCCATTGAGGCGGCCCGCCGGCGCGGCGAGCCGCTCGACCACGTGCTGTTCCACGGGCCGCCGGGGCTGGGCAAGACGACCCTGGCCCATATCATTGCCGCCGAGATGGGGGGCAAGCTGACGGTGACCTCGGGACCGGCTCTGGAAAAGGGGGGCGATCTCATCGGCATCCTCACTCATCTCGAGGACGGTGACGTATTGTTCGTGGACGAGATCCACCGGACTCCCCGGGCGGTAGAGGAGCTCCTCTACCCGGCCATGGAGGACTATGCCATCGACTTTATCTTCGACAAGGGGATTCATGCCCGGAGCCACCGGTATCGGCTCCGGCGCTTTGTCCTGGTGGGGGCTACCACCCGAGTGGGGCTGCTGTCCGCCCCCCTGCGGGACCGGTTCGGGATCTTCCGGAGCCTCGATTTCTACGATGAGCCCGAGCTCATGCGGATTACCCGACGGTCGGCGGCCCTGCTGGAGGTTTCCGTTGACGAGGCCGCCGTGGCGACCCTTTCCCGGCGGTGCCGGGGGACCCCCCGGATCGTCAACCGGCTTTTGAAACGGGTCCGGGACTACGCTCAGGTCCGGTCCGACGGCCGGATCACCGTGGATACGGTGTCGGCGGCCCTGGACCTCGAAGGGGTGGACGGACGGGGGCTCACCGAGCTGGACCGGCGCTATCTGAGGACGATCATCGACTTCTACGACGGCGGCCCGGTGGGGATCGAAGCCATCGCGGCCACCCTCCAGGAAGAGACCGACACCCTGGTGGATGTGGTCGAGCCCTATCTGCTCCAGACCGGGATGATCGTCCGGACCTCGGCCGGGCGAAAAGCGGCCCCCGCCGCCCGGACCCATCTGGCGGCTTTATCGTGAAAATGCACTTAGTGCTGAGTGCTGAGTGCTGAGTGCTGAGTGCTGAG
>CAYNGG010000049.1:0-14547 GCA_964396575.1 uncultured Desulfobacteraceae bacterium
TAAATTTATCAAGCCCGACGCCAACAACAGGCTACCTGAGGTGAAATCCGTCGGGCAAAAGCCGCGGGCTCATGAATCTCCCCCGGCGCCATCCGAAAGCCGGGCTTTCCGGATCTCGTCGGCGGTGTAGGTGAGGTGAGCCAGCATCCGCCGTCGGGCCGCCTCGGGGTCCCGGGCCTCGATGGCCCGGCAGATGGCGATATGCTGGTCCAGAAGGGCGTCATAGATCCGGCCGTCGTCGTAGAGGTGGGCGTCGAGGGCGTCGGTGACCTGCTTGAGCCAGCCGGACAAGGTATTCATGATGTGGGTGAGGAAGGTGTTCCGGGTGGCTTCCGAAATTCCCCGGTGGAACCTGAGGTTGAGCTCGTACCGGAAAGTCCGTTCGGCATGAGCCCGGCGCATTTCCGCGACGCAGGCCCGGAGTCCCTCGATTTCGTCATCAGTGGCCCGTTCGGCGGCGGCCGCCGCCGCCCAGGTCTCGAGGACCGTTCGGATCTCCATGAGCTCGTGGATGAACTGCTGTTGACCGATAAAGCGCTCGAAGACGTCGGCCAGGGGCTTTTCGGTGAAAGACCGGATAAAGGTTCCCTCGCCGTGCCGCTGCTCCACGAAGCCGGCCAGCTCCAGCTTGATGATGGCTTCCCGGATGGAAGCCCGGCTCACGTCGAATTGCTGGACCAGCTCCCGCTCGGAGGGAAGCTTTTCATCCGGCCGGAGGGTCCCGTCGGCGATGAGGCCCTGGATTTGCTCGAAAACCCGATCGCTGACCTTTTTGTGAGGGATTTTTTTAAACAGTGGGTCCCGTCGATCCATTGCTGGTGCCCTGATCCGTTTACTATTTAGCCGGGGAGGGCTTCAGCCGGATCGGCTTGACGCTTTTCCAGGATCTTCTGGATCACCACAAGACCCGCCACCAGAATCGCACCGGCTCCGTGGAGCGCCATGTTCGGCCACAGGAGCAGGCCGGCGCAGCCGAGATAGATCAGCCGAAAACCCCAGTTGAGGTGGATCAGGTGGAACCCCTCGAAAAACACGGCCGCGCAGAAAAGCCCGATCAAAGCGGTGATGGCGGTTTCAAAAACCCGCCAGGTCGGCCCTTCAAAAAGGATGGGCGTGTAAACAAAGAGCAACGGAATGATATAAAGACCCTTGGCCAGCTTCCAGGACACGAATCCCGTCTCCAGGGGCTTGCTCCCGGAAATCCCGGCCGCCGAATAGGCGGCCAGACAGACCGGCGGCGTGACGTTGGCATCCTGGGAATACCAGAAAATGAGCATGTGGGCCGCGATGAGCGAGGTCCCGAGCATCTCCATGGACGGGGCCGCCAGGACCGCCAGGACGATGTAGGAGGCGGTCACCGGCAGGCCCATCCCCAGAATCAGGGAAGCCAGGGCCACCAGGACAATGGTGATCAGGAGGCTCCCGCCGGAGATCGAAGAGATCAGCAGGGAAAACTTGATCCCGGCGCCCACCATGAGGACCACGCCGATGACGATCCCGGAGCACAGAAGAATCACGCCGGTGGTAACCATGTTCCGGGAGCCGAGGGCCAGGGCGTCGATGATGTCCCGGACGCCCATCCGGGTGTGAGGGTTGATCCAGGAGGCGACCACGATGGCGCCGATCCCTCCGCAGGCCGCATAGGTCGGGGTGTACCCCCAGATGAGCAGGCCCATGAGCACGAGCACCGGGATGAAGAAGTTCCAGCCTTCCTTGAGCACGTCCCAAACCCGAGGGATCTCGTCGCCCTTCATGGGCTCGAGGCCCCGCTTTCTCGCCCGGAGATGGATAAAAAAGGCGACGCTTAAAAAGTATAGGAGTGCCGGGATGATGGCCACGCCCACGATGGTGAGATACGGAATCTGGGTCCACTGGCTCATGATAAAGGCCCCGGCGCCCATGATGGGGGGCATGAGCTGGCCGCCGGTGGATGCGGCCGCCTCGACGCCGCCGGCAAACCGGGGGCTGAACCCGACCCGCTTCATCAAGGGGATGGTGATGGAGCCGGTCCCCACCGTGTTGGCCACGGCGCTGCCCGAAATGGACCCCATGAGCCCCGAGGCGAACACCGCCATTTTGGCCGGCCCGCCGACCATCCGGCCCATGAGGGCGATGGACAGCCGGATGATGAAGTTCCCGGCGCCCGATTTGAGCAGAAAGGCCCCGAAGAGCACGAAGAGAAAGACGAACGTCGAGGAGATGGTGGCGATGGTCCCGAAAATCCCGTCCGGGGCGAAGTACATCCGATAGAGCATCCGCTCGACCGTGACCCCGGGGAAGTTCCAGAGTCCGGAAAAGTATTTCCCCAGCCAGAGACCATAAGAGAGGAAGAGCACCGCCAGCACCGGGATGATGTAGCCGGCGGTCCGCCGGGTGATCTCGATCATCAGGATGATGGCGATGCCGGCGAATATCAGGTCGGGGAGGATGGGGACCTCGTTTCGGGTGTGGAGGGCATCTTCAAAGAGTACCAGGTAAACGCCGGTGATCACCGAGAGGATCGCCAGGCCGTAGTCCAGCCAGAGGGTCCGGCTCGCCAGCCCCCGACTCACCGGGTAGATGATGTAGCCGAGAAAGAGGATAAAGGCGAAGTGGAGCGCGTTCCGCTGGATCTCGGGCATGATCCCGATGGTGTTGATCCAGATGTGAAACAGCGCCATCAGGACTCCGGCCCAATAGATGATCCGGCGGTGGATTCCGGAAAGCCGGCGTTGGGTGGCGAGGACTTCCCCGCTCCGGTCCTTTTCAACGGCCTCGGGCGCGTCGGCCATGACGATCTTCCCCCCCTGTGGGCGTTGGATGGGGACGGGCGACGGCCGCCGCCCGTCCGGCATTGCTCGTCCGAGATTACTCGATCAGGCTCTCGGGAATGGTCAGCCCCTTCTCCTTATAGTATTTGAGGGCTCCGGGGTGGAGCGGCACCGGGAGTCCGGTGATGGCCCGATCCAGGCTCATGGCCTTGGTGGCCTTGTGGATGCCCACCAGGAAGGGGAGGTTTTCGTAAATGGTCTTGGTAATTTTGTAAACGGTCTCCTCGGAGATGTCGGGCCGGACCGCCAGAAAGTTGGGCTGGGAGATGGTGTTGATGTCCGCCTCCTGGCCCGGATAGGTCCCGGCCTTGACCACGAACCGGTCCCAGATGGGGTAGGACTCGCGGATTGTGGCGAGCTGATCATCGGTGAAGTCGAGGACCGAGACCCGCTTGGAACCGAGCTGGGCGAAGAGCTGGGTCACCGCCGCCACCGGGGGGCCGGCCGGAGTGTTCATCCCGACGATCCGACCGTCCATCATGGCCTGGGCCGAGGGATTGTACCCCAGATATTCAAGGACCATGGCCTTTTCCGGGTCGATGCCCAATGCCTTCAAAATGGTCCGGCCGGAGCCCTCGGTGCCGCTGCCCCGCTTGCCGATGGAGAATTTTTTGTCGAGCCCGCCCAGATCCTCAATGGTGCCGGATTCGACATATTTCTTGAGAAGACAGAAATGCTCCACGTTTTCCCACAACATGGTCAGGGATCGAAATCCTTTCACGGCCCGGCCTTCATAGGGTCCCTGGCCTCGGTAGGCGTTCAGGCCGAACAGGGACTGGAGAATGGCCAGGTGGGCTTCCTTGTTTTTGAGCATCTGAACGTTTTCGCCCGATCCGGCGGAGTTAATGGCCGTGGCGGTGATCTGGTCCTGCTTGGCCAGCTTGACGCTGATCAGGGTGCCGATGGCCACGCCCACCGGATAGTAGGTCCCGCCGGTGGTGGCGGTGGCGATGATCAGGTTGTCCCCGGCGTCCGCCTCGGGGGCGGATACAGCCGTCATCATGGCCAGAGCGATGAGTAAGACGAGGAGTTTCTTTGCCATTGGGTCCTCCTTTTGTTGGGGTTAAGGAAACATCGGACATCAGAGGTCTGACCACAGACCAAATACTTTGGTATCCCATCCATTGGGCTGCGTCAACCAGAAAAACCTTTTCTTTTCAGCTCCATTGTACTATGCCCTGACTATGCGATACCCGGATTACATTGAAGCGCCGTTCCCGTTTCCCCCGGTTCACCGGGTCCGGATGAATCCGCCCCGGTCTCCGCTCACCGATGTATCAGACGCCGTGAAAGCGGCTCTGGCGTCGGTCCGGCCGGGGAGCGGCATCCGGCCTGGCGACCGGGTGGCGGTGGGGGTGGGCAGCCGGGGGATCACTCGCCTGCCGGAGATGGTCCGAGCCCTCTGTGAGGGGTTGCGGGAGGGTGGGGCCCGGCCGTTTATCCTGCCGGCCATGGGCAGCCACGGCGGGGCCACCGCTGATGGTCAGGAGCGGGTTTTGGCCCGGCTGGGAGTGACCGAAGCCTCATGCGGGGCGCCCGTCCGGTCGTCCATGGCCGCCGTCCGGATCGGGACCGCGTTCGAGGATGTCCCGGTTTATTTCTCCGAAGCCGCCCTGGCCGCCGACCACTCGGTCTGTATCAACCGGATCAAGCCCCACACCAAGTTCAAGGCCCCTCTGGAAAGCGGGATCTTCAAGATGCTCTGCATCGGGATGGGCAAGCACGAGGGGGCTTTGGCCTATCATCGCCATGCCCTCCGGCACGGCTTTTATCCCTTGCTCCGGGCCATCGGCGAGGCGGTGATGGCCCGGAGCAATTTCCGGTTCGGGATCGCCGTGGTGGAGGACGCCCATGACGACCCGGTCCGCATCGAAGGGCTGCCCATCTCCGGAATGCTCCGGCGGGAGCAGGACCTGCTCCGGATGGCCATCGAGAACATGGCCCGGCTGCCTTTCCGGTCGGCTGACGTCCTGGTCATCGGCCGGATCGGCAAGGAGATCTCCGGCGCCGGCATGGACCCGAACATCACCGGCCGGGCGGTCGATCTCATGGAAGACGATTTCTCCGGATGCTTTTCAGCCACCCGGATCGCGGTGCTGAGCCTGTCCGCGGGAACCGCCGGCAACGCCGTGGGAGTGGGCAACGCGGACATCATCACCGAGCGGGTCTTTGCGGATATCGATTACGAGGCCACGGTCATGAACGCCCTCACCGGGATCTCCCTCCACAAGGCCAACATCCCGGTCCGGCTGCCATCGGATGAAAAGGCCATCCAGGCCTGTTTTACCACCATCGGGCCGGTCCCGTCTGA
This sequence comes from uncultured Desulfobacteraceae bacterium, assembly GCA_964396575.1. Taxonomy (GTDB): domain Bacteria; phylum Desulfobacterota; class Desulfobacteria; order Desulfobacterales; family JAABSP01; genus CAYNGG01. The sequence continues at coordinate 5,122 of CAYNGG010000049.1, forward strand.
AGCGGTCCGGGCCGTCTTTATCCGGGACACCCGGCACCTCACGGAATTCTATGTAACGCCGGCGCTGATCGAGTCGCTAAAAGGAATAGCGGGGGTGACGGTGGACCCGCCGGCCCCCCTTCGATTTGATGGTGAGGGCAATCTGATCGACCCGCCGGTTCGCGACGGGGATTGACGGAAGCGGACAAGAGAGCTTCACGGTTACCGCTTCCCGTGGGAGTGGAGCATCTTGATGAGCGGCCCGAAGAGCATGTCGTAGTCGTGTTTGCCCTTCCGCAGGATCACGTCGATGTGGGGGGTCTCCTGTTCGTTGACCACCAGGTTGGCGCTGTAGGCGAGGGCTTCGAGGTCATAGAGGGTGCTCAGGCCCGGTCCGATGAGGGCATAGTAGATATACCGGCGTTTGACCATGGTCATCCTTCGCATCTGGGCGTGAAAGGTCGATTCGCCCAGGGCGGTGCCCTCGAAGGCGAGGTGGAAGATCACGGCCTCGAACTGCTTGAACTCCATGCTCTTGATGGCCTCGGCGACATTTTTGGGAAAGACCGGCTGATATTCCATCCGCTGAACCACCTCCGCCACCTTGTCCCGAAGCTCACCCTCGCTCACCAGGATCATGGCCCGCTGGACGTCCTCGATGGTCTCCTTTTCCTCCATCTTTCCATCGGTGATCCAACTGATGTCCGGCGGATTGGGAGGATCGGGGGGATCGTTGACCGGAGCCGGAGCGTCATCGTTTTTGGCGGCCGGCTTGGGCGGTTTCGCCTCCTTTGGCTCCTTGTTGGCGGATTTAGGGGGATCCGCTTCGGCCTTTCGCTGGAAAAGGTTCCCGTCCCGCCCCAGCTCGATGCTTTTCTTACAATTGGGGCATCCGAATTTCAGCGGGGTCGAGGGCTTCAGCTTGGATAGAGCGGCTTTCATCTTGGCCTTCTGGCCGTCGCTCATCTTGATGGGCTTTTGACAATGGGGACATTTCGAGATCATCGGTGAACGCTCTTTGAATTTCGGTATCGTTGTAAACGGTGCGCCGCTTCCAAACGCCGCGGCACGAGATGGCCGGGGAAAGCCATCAGGCCCCCTGCTCCTCTTCTTGAGACATCAGCGTCAAGCCGGTAATGGCTGATGTGTCCTCGCCCCGCTCCCGCTTGACGTTGTCGATGGCCCGGTTGATGGCGTTTCTCCGGGAGCAGTAGGCATAGGCCGTTTCCTCGGTGATCTTGCCCTCTTGAAATAACTGGATGATGTGCTGGTCAAAGGTCTGCATCCCGAAGGCCTGGCTGACCTCGATCACCTCGTAAAAGGTCTTGCCATCGGACTCGCCGTGCTCGATGATGTCCTTGACCCGGAGGTTCATGGACATGATCTCGAGCGCCGCCACCCGGCCGCCGCCCACCCGGGGCAGAAGACGCTGGCAGACGATGAACCGGATGGTGTCCACGAGCCGGTGCCGGACCTGGGGCTGCTCGGCCTGCTCGAACATCCCGAGGATTCGGTTGATGGTCTGGCCGGCGTCAACGGTGTGGAGGGTGCTGACCACCAGATGGCCGGTTTCCGCCGCGGCCATCCCGATCTCCATGGTCTCCCGGTCCCGCATCTCGCCCACCAGGATGACCTTGGGCGCCTGCCGGAGAGCCGCCCGGAGCGCCGAGGCGAAGGTGTCGAAGTCGTTGCCCAGCTCCCGCTGGTTAAAGGTGGCTTTCTTATGGGGATGGACAAACTCCACCGGGTCTTCGAGAGTGACGATGTGGGCTGATTTGGTCTCGTTCATCTTGTTGAGCAGCGCGGCCAGGGTCGTCGATTTCCCCGACCCGGTGGAGCCGGTGACCAGGATCAGCCCGTTTTTCTCCTCGGCCATGGTGTGAAAAATCTCCGGCAGCCCCAGCCCCTCGATGGTCGGAATCTCGGTGGCCAGCTTCCGGAGCACGGTGGAGAGGTTGTTTTTCTGGAAGAAAATGTTGACCCGGAACCGGGCCTTTTCCCCCAGCCAGTAGGACATGTCACAGGAGCCCCGCTTGACCAGGTCCTCTAAGAGCCGGGGGTCCCCCTGGATGAGGTTGAGGGCGAAGACTTCGGTCTGAAACGGCGTCAATTCCTTGACCTCCGGAATGACGGGGACGGGCACCATCCGGCCCGCGGATTCAACTTGCAACGGTTTGCCCGATGTGACATTCAGGTCCGAGGCGTCGCCGTAGGTCTCCAACATGCAGGTAATCCAGAAATCGATTTCAGGCTGTTTCATGGGGGGCTTGCTCCATCTTGTCAGACATCCATCCGCGTTGATCGAAGTGCTCGACGGCACGATTGAGCCGCCTCAAGCCATACGAGAAAAACGAGCCGATGTCAATGACCGCCGACACTTTATCATGCCGCTGAAAATGGAGAGCCGGCTCCACTGGCAATCCGTGCGCCGGGAACGATAGATCATTGTAATCCCCAGAAGAATGGGGTATGTATGTGAAATCAGAATGTAGCGTTCCATCCCGTCAAGATCGCACCGGTAGCGGCACCCCGGCCGCGGGCGGGAAATTAAACATCAGGGGCGGGGAGATGACCCATGAGATGTCTGTCCAGAAACGTGCTTAGATGGTCCATGGCGGGACTGTTGGGGATTTTGGTGACCCTGACGGCCACCGAGGCCTGGGGGGCCGACCGCTATCGCTACCAACGGCTCTGGCCGACCCTCCAGCAGCCGTGGTACTTCTCCTTGCCCAACGACGTCGCCACTGATGCCGATGGCTATGTTTACATCGCGGACACCTTCAGCTATCGGATTCAGAAGTTTACCGCCGACGGCGGGTTTGTGACCGCCTGGGCTACGGGAATACTGCCTCCACGGGCGGTCTCGACGGGACCACGAGGGGATATTTACGTGGCCGGCGACGGTGGATGGGTGCTTCGGTTTTCACCGGACGGGGAATTTCCGTCATCCTGGCTCCTCGGCGATGACTTGGCCGCCACCGGCATGGCCATCGATCATCGGGGCGTGGTCTATATTGCCGACGGCTTCGACCACGCCATCGCTCTATTTACCACCGAAGGCACTCGGATTGGCCGCTGGGACACCCCCATCGGAGATGAGCCGGGACAGGTCAACGGTCCCTGGGATCTGGCGGTTGACGACAAGGGCTTTGTTTACATCGCGGATACATTCAACCACCGGGTTCAGAAATTTTCCACCCACGGGACCTGGGTTGATGAATGGGGAGAAAAGGGGAAAGCGGAGGGCCAATTTAACGAGCCCATCGGGATTGCGGTGGCCGGTGATCGGGTTTACGTGGTCGATAGCTTGAACGACCGGGTTCAGGTTTTTAACTTGGACGGCGGTTTTCAGCTCCAATTCGGCTCCGAGGGCAGCGGCGACGGCGAGTTTTACGCGCCAACGGGCCTGACGGTCGATGGGGACGGCTTTATCTATGTGGCCGATTCGAACCGAAGACGAATTCAGAAATTCGCCCCGGACGGCACCTTTGTCGCCAACTGGCAGAGTCGGGGGGGCGGTCCCGGCTGGTTCGAGCAGCCCCACGGAATCGCGGTGGCTCCCGACGGGACCGTTTACGTGGCCGATTCCAATAACCACCGGATCCAAAGATTCGACAACCGGGGGCGATTTCTGGCTGAATGGGGAAGTGAGGGGACCGGGGACCGTCAATTCGATGCGCCATACGGAGTCGCCGTGGCCCCGGACGGCACCGTTTACGTGGCTGATACCTTAAACGACCGGATTCAGCGTTTTGAAGCGGACGGCACCCACCTGGCCACCTGGAATGGCGCTGATGCCGGGGGTGATCCGTTGGATTCCCCCGCCGACCTGGCCGTGGATGACGACGGGTCCGTTTACGTGGCCGACTGGGAAAACAGCCGGATTTCCAAATATACCGCCGCCGGCGATTTCCTGGCCCAATGGACCGGGGCGGACGGGAATGCCGGACCGCTGGACCGACCCCTGGGGATCGCCGTCAGCGGAAATACGGTTTACGTGGCCGATACCGATAACGATCAAATTCAAATTTTTGACCGGTCGGGAACGCCCATCGGAGCGTTGGGGGCATCCGGTCATGGCGAGGGTCAGCTTTACGGACCGACGGGAATCGCCGTGGACCCGGACGGACGGGTCCTGGTCTGCGACCGGTACAATCACCGGGTCCAGGCATTTCTGCCGGACGGAACCTTCGAGAGCGGCTTTGGCGGCTTTGGCTCAGCGCCCGGGCAGATGAAAGAACCGGCGGGCATTGCCGTGGGAGCGGACGGCACCGTCTATCTCGCTGATACCGAGAACAACCGGGTTCAGGTTTTTCAGCGGGTGGGCGATGAAGACCGGCTCATCAAGGCCGTCATCGTGGCCGGCGGAGGGGATTACCGGGGGAACAATCTCTGGCCGGCCACGGCGGCGGCGGCCAATTTCGCCTATCGAGCCTTGACTCACCAGGGCTTTTCCCGTGAGCGCATCCGATACCTGACCTCGGACCTCGAGCTGGACCTGGACGATAACGCGGACACCGTCGATGTCCATGGAGCCCCCGGCGGATCGGCCCTGGCCGGGTCGATCACCGACTGGGCCGCTGACGCGGACGGGCTGATCGTCTATCTCGTGGACCACGGCAAACCCGGACTCTTCCGGCTCTCGGAGTCTGAGGTCCTGACGGCCGGGGACCTGGACGGATGGCTCGACGCGCTCCAGTCCGACACCGGCCCCGATGTCGTCGTGATCTACGACGCCTGCAACGCCGGGAGCTTTCTCCCCGAGCTGACGCCGCCCGCCGGGTCCAACCGGGCCGTGATGGCCGGGACCGACGCGGATGAGGACGCCTTTTTCGTGAGCCAGGGGGCGCTCTCCTTTTCCGGGATTTTCTGGAACCGGATCTTCAATGGCGACACCCTGGCGGAGGCCTTTGACGGGGCGGCGGAGACGATGGGCGGGGCGGCCGGTTTGCAGCATCCCGTCGTGGACGCCAATGGCGACGGCGTCGGCAACGAAGCCGATGATTATGGACGCCTGGCCGACTTCAGCCTGGTCAATGCCGGCGAGGTGCCCGGTACGGCTCCGACCATCGGCGGGGTAACCGTGACGCCGGCATCCGACGATTTGGACCTGGCGATCATCCGGGCGACCGAAGTATCGGACGGGGTCGCCCGGGTCTGGGCCGAGGTTCGACCGCCGTCCGCCGGGTCCCGACCCGATGGAACCGATTCGGTCCTGAACCTCCCATCCGTCACCCTCGCGCCCGACGGCGCAAGAAGCTGGTCGGGGCGGCTCGAGGGGCTTTCAGGGGGTGAGGAATACCTCATCGCCGTCTATGCCCGGGACCGGGCCGGCAACCTCTCATTGCCGGAGATCAGGATGTTCACCCCCGGCTCGACCTTGCGCCGGCGGGCGATCCTGGTGGGCGGCGGCTCAGGGGCCGACGACCGCTGGACCGTCACCCGAAACGCCATCACGCTGGCCGGCGAGGCCCTGACGGTCCAGGGCTACGCTCCGGATGACATCCGCGTCCTGAGCCCGGTCCCCTTTTCCCCGGACGTGGATGCCGCCGCCACCGCCCTGGCCCTCCGGACCGCGATCACTGACTGGGCGGCCGCCAACACCCGGGATCTCGTCCTCTACATTGTGGGGCCGGGGGCCGACGGCGCGGTTTTCCTAAACGAGCCGGTTTCCGCCACGGACATCGATACCTGGCTGGATAGTCTCCAATCAAGTCTAACCGGGACCCTGACGGTGGTCCTCGATGTCGATGACGCCGGCCGGTTTTTGCCCCGGCTCACCCCGCCCGCCGGCCGGGATCGGATCCTCATTGCCGGCGGCCCGGCCGATTCCCCCGCGTTTATCGCCGGCGGGGAGAGCCTCTTTTCCGGCTTTTTCTGGCGCAACATTGGCGATGGGAAACCCGTCGGCTCGGCCTTTTTCGATGCGGCCGACGCCCTGTCCGTCCTGACGGGGGCGGACCGGGGACCGCTCCTCGACGACACCGGCAACGGGATCGGCAATGAGCGAGCCGACGGGCGTCGGGCCGGTTCCGTCAGAATCGGGGCGGGAGTGGGGCTTGCCTCGGACCCGCCGGTGGTGGCCGCCGTCACGGCTGACGAGACGGTTCCCCCCTCGGGCGAGGTCGAGATCACCGCGTCGGGGGTCACGGCCGTCAATGGCGACGTGGCGACGGTCTGGGCCACGATTGCGCCCCCGGCCGACCCGGCCCTGGCCGAGCCACCGGAGCCGGTGACTCTCAATCTGGAAAAGCGGGCCGACGCCACTTACGGCGCGACCTTTGACGAAACCGAGGTCTTCGGGACTTACACCATCTCCGTTTACGCCCGGGACGAGGCCGGAAACGTCTCCCTGGACAGCCGGACGGCGGCCTTTCAGCCGAGGGGCCCGGATGTTTTCGAGCCTGACGACGCCGTCGAAAACGCCGGCGGGATCATCCTCAACGCCCCTGAGCCACAGACCCGAAGCTTCCACCAGCCCGGTGACGTGGATTGGGTCCGGTTTTACGCGGTCGAAGGGACGGTCTATACCCTCTCGGCCCGGACGATGGCCCCCGGCTCCGAGCCGGTCCTGAGCTTGATCGACCATTCGGGAGACCTGGTGACTCGATGGGACGGGCCGCTGTCGGCGGACGGGACCCGCGAGGTCTCCTGGCGCTGCGATCTGGACGGCATCTATCAACTCAAAATCGAAAACGCCGACCCGGAGATCGGCGGGGTTGGGGTCGGCTACGAGCTCCGGATCTATCCCCCGGTCGGTCCGTTCGCGGGGTTTGTCAATGGGAGCGTGATCGACGCCGTTACCGGGCTGCCGGTGAGCGGGGCCACAATTCAGACGGATGCCGGGGCCTCGGATATCTCCCGGCCCAACGGCCGATTCCTCCTCATCCAGGCCCCGGGCGTCTCCACGCTGTCGGCTGAGGCCCCGGGCTACGAGATGGTCGGGGTTTCTTCGGTGACCGTCGGGGAAGCCGGAACCACGATCGAAAATATTTTGCTCAGACCCATCGACCGGGATGGCGACGGAATCCCCGACGCCGAGGACGCCTTTCCCGACGATCCCTCGGAGACGGCGGACAGCGACGGGGACGGCGTCGGGGACAACGCCGACGGCTGCCCGGATGACCCGGCCAAAAGGGAACCGGGTCAATGCGGCTGCGGGATTCCCGAGACCGATACCGACGGCGACGGCACCCCGGACTGCGCCGACGGCTGCCCCGGCGATCCCGACAAGATCGCCCCCGGCCCCTGTGGCTGCGGGGTCTCCGACGCGGACTCCGATGGGGACGGAACCCCCGACTGCATGGACGATTGTCCGGATGATCCCCAAAAAACCGAGCCCGGTGTTTGTGGCTGCGGGATTCCCGACATTGATGCCGACGGAAACGGGATTATCGATTGTCTGGAATCGCCGCAAATTGACTCCGATGGCGATGGAACCCCGGATGCCGCGGACGGGTGTCCGACGGATCCGGAAAAAATCGAGCCTGGTGTCTGTGGCTGTGGTCTTCCCGATACGGACACCGACGGCGACGGGAGGGCCGACTGCCTGGACGGCTGCCCGGATGATCCCGACAAAATCGAGCCCGGGGCCTGTGGCTGTGGCGTGCCCGACACGGACGCCGACGGCGACGGAATTCCCGATTGCGCCGACGACAACCGAGCCCCGGCTGTGCCGGTCCCCCTCGGGCCGGCCGACGCCGAGGTCGATCTCTCCACGACCCTGACCCTCCGGATCGGGCCGTTTGACGACCCGGACCCCCAAGACACCCACGCCGAAACCCGATGGCGGATCGCCCAAAGCGAAGATTCCGCCCCGGTCCTCCTCGATTTGACCACAACCCGCCACCTGACCGCTCTGCCCGTCCCGGCGGGCCTCCTGGAGGGCGGCCGAACCTATTTCTACCGCGCCTCTGTTGTGGACAGCCGGGGGGAAGCATCCCCCTTCTCCCCGCCGGCGGAGTTTTCGACGACCCGGGCGGACGGCGACGAGGACGATGACGGGATTCCGGATGCCGCTCAACCCGACGGTCCCACCGACATCGACGGAGACGGGGAGGCCGACGCTGAAACCGGCATCCGGGTGGTGGCCACGGCGAACGGTGATTCCATTATGGGCGTTTCGGCTGACGGGCCGGCGGCATGGGTGATGGCGGTGGTCCCGTGTCGGGTTGCCGATGTCGCCGAAGACCCGCCGCCCGTTGGTGACCTTCCGCTCGGTGTGGTGAGCGTCCGGCTGGGGGCCGATGCCGTCGGCGGCACGGCGGTCATCACTTTTCACCTGGCCGAACCGGCGCCTTTCGGGACGGTCTGGGTCGGACTCGACCTCACGGCCGGCTGGTATCTCGCCGACCGGGCCCAGTGGTCGGAAGACCGCCGATCCGTCCGCCTGGAAGTGACCGACGGCGGCCCTTACGACATGGACGGCGCGGCCAACGGCGCCATGCTCGTCACCGGCGGCCCGGCCATCGGGGAATTTGAGCCCCTGACCCTCGATTTCGCCCCGCCGCCGGGCGACGTCGGGGGCGGCTGCTACATCCGGACGCTGACCCCATGAAACGGCCCGCGGAACCGGATCGCGAGGCCGGCGGCGCCCTTTACGTCGTCGCCACCCCCATCGGCCACCCCGACGACATCACGCTCCGGGCGCTGAAAATCCTCGGATCGGCCGATCTCGTGGCCGCCGAGGACACCCGGGAGACCGGCCGGCTCCTGGCCCATCACGGAATCGAGGCCCGGCTGGTTTCCTGCCACGAATTCAACGAATCAGCCCGGGCCGCGTCCCTGGTTCGTCAAATGGTCGAGGGCGCGGACGTGGCTCTCGTCTCGGACGCGGGCACGCCATCCGTCTCAGACCCCGGCTACCGGCTGATCACGGCGGGGATCGACGCCGGGGTCCGGGTAATCCCGGTTCCCGGCCCGTCAGCCGCCATCGCCGCGCTCTCGGTTTCCGGGCTGCCCACCGACAGCTTCGTCTTCGTCGGGTTTATCGACAAAAAGCCGGCAAAACGGCGGCGGACCATCGAGTCTCTCGCGGCCGAGCCCCGGACTCTCGTTTTTTACGAATCCCCCCGGCGGATCGCCGCGCTGCTGGCCGATTTGCGCAACGCCCTGGGCGATCGACCGGCGGTCCTCGGCCGGGAAATGACCAAGCCCCATGAAGAGCTCATCCGGGGGCCGTTGTCCGAAATCGAGGGAAAATTGAAAGGCCGCCCCGCCGTCAAGGGGGAATGCACGCTTTTAGTCGCCGGGGCCGGGGATCGGCCGCCGGCATCCCCCGACCGGATCGAGTCCGCCCTGGCCGAGGCCCTGGCCGAAGACGGCGCCACCGTCTCCGACGTCGCCCGCCGGGTCGCCAGAGACCTCGGTTTGCCCCGGAAGCAGGTTTACGCGGCGGCGTTGCGGATGAAGGCGGATTAGGCACGAAATAAAAAATTGGTGTACATT
>CAYNGG010000050.1:0-4093 GCA_964396575.1 uncultured Desulfobacteraceae bacterium
CCGCCAGGGCTTCAACGATATTCTTTTTCCGGGTATGCTTCCAGCCCGACCCCGGTGTGGTGGTGGTCCGAGTGCCATAGGGGGTGGATGAGCTCCGCTGGACCCCGGTGTTCATGTATGCCTCGTTGTCGTAGCAGACGTAGATGAAGTCCTCGTTCCGCTCCACCGCGCCGGACAGGGCCTGAAAGCCGATGTCGAAGGTTCCGCCGTCACCGGCCCAGGCCACCACCGTCGTTTCGGTGTCTCCCCGTCGGTCGAGGGCCGCCCGGAGGCCCGATGCGGCCGCGCCGGCGGTGGCGAATGCGGTGTGGAGCACCGGGATCTTGAGGGATGTCTGAGGGTGAGGGCCGGCGATGATGGCCCAGCAGCAGGCCGGGATCACCAGCATGGTTTTCTCACCCAGGGCCTGGAGAGCGAATTTCATGGCCACCGTGGCCCCGCAGCCGGGGCAGCCCACATGGCCGGGGTAGATGAGCGGATCGGTTGAAGGATCGAGCTGGCTCATGGCTGGCCTCCCGATTCGTTGAGCCCCACCCAGACGCTGTCCGACGGCGGGGTTGCGGATTCTCGAGTCATCCGGTAGATGGACGTCAGCGTCTCGGGGGTCACGTCCCGCCCCCCCAGCCCGGCGATGTAGCCGAAGACCGGCGGCCGGGCGTCTCCGTTATACAGGGCGGCCCGGATCTCCTGGGCGAAGATCCCGGAAGCCCCGAAGGAGTAATTCCGGTCCATTACCGCCACTTTTGTCGCCCGGCCCAGGGTCTTCCGGACCTCGGCCGTCGGAAAGGGCCGGAACCGTTTGAGCTTGAGCATCCCCACCCGGTCGCCCGACGCCCGAAGGTCGGCCACCACCTGACGGCAGGTGCTCGCCGCGGTGCCGGTGACCACCAGAATGACCTCGGCATCCTCGCAGGCCACCGCCTCCACGGACCCGTACCGCCGTCCGAATTCGTCGGCAAAATCGGCCTCGACCGCCGCAAAGTGTTCAGGCACCGCCTCCATGCCCCGCTCGATGTCCCGCCGCATTTCCATGTAATGGGTTGGCGGGGCCATCTGGCTTATGGCGCACGGATTGTCGTAACCGAGGGCGATCCGGGGTGAAAGCGGTGGAAGGAAACGGTCCACGGCGGCCTGGTCCGGGATGTCCACCGGCTCGTAGGTGTGGGATAGAAAAAAGGCGTCCAGGACCACCATCACCGGGAGATTCACCGATTCGGCCAGCCGGAAGGCCTGGAGCGTGGTGTCGAGGGTCTCCTGGCCGTCTTCGCAATAGAGCTGAATCCAGCCGGTGTCCCGCTGAGCCAGGCTGTCGGTCTGGTCCATCCAGATGTTCCATCCCGGCCCCAGCGCCCGGTTGACCTCGGCCATGACAATGGGCAGCCGGGCCGCCGAGGCCCAGTGGAGCAGCTCGTGCATGAGCGCCAGGCCATGGGATGATGTGGCGGTAAAGGTCCGGACCCCGCCGCTGGCCGCGCCGATCACGGCCGCCATGGCCGAATGCTCGCTTTCCACGCAGATGAACCGGGCGTCCAGGGTCCCGTCGGCGCAGTATTCGGAAAGCGCCTCCACGATGTGGGTCTGAGGGGTAATCGGGTAGGCCGACAGCACATCGATCCGAGCCAGCCGGACCGCTTCGGAGACCGCGTGGCTCCCTTCAATGACCTCCTTCATGAGGTTTCCTCCTCCAGGCGCATGGCGCTCCGGGGACATTCCGCCACGCAGATCCCGCAGCCCTTGCAGTAATCCAGGTGAATCCATCGACCCGTTATCCCCCCGCCGGACCCATCCCGGTGGATCGCCATTTCCGGACAAAACCGGAAACAGATATCGCAGTCAGTGCAGATCCCGCAGTTGAAGCACCGAACCGCCTCGGTCCGGGCCGAAGCGGGGTCGAAGGTCCGAGCCACCTCGGAAAAGTCGGTCGCCCGGTCCTCGGGAGCCACCGTCGGGGCCGCCAGACGAGGCGAGAGGTCAAACGCATCGAAATTGATCCGGTCGGCGGAGACCACCTCCGTCCCCCGGCGACTCCGGTCCCCGCCCCGGTAAATCTCCATCGACAGCGCCGGGCCGGAACCCACCCGGCAGGCGGCCAGCCGGCCGGCAATTTCATCCGGACCCCGCGTGAACAGGGTATCCAGGGCCATCGCCGCCCCTTTGCCCGAAGCCACCGCGTCGGGAACGGAGCCCACCGGGTTGGTGAGATCACCGCCGAAAACGATCGGGACCGTCCCGTTCACCAGGGTCAGCCGATCCAGGTCTGTACGGCCGGGAGCGGACCGTGAGGGGATCAGCCAGGGAGCGGCCGGCTCGGCGCCGATGGCGGTGAACACGGCGTCGATGGTCCAGGTTTCGGTCCGGTCCCCGTCGGGCACGACCCGGGCTCGACGGTCGCCTTCCCTGATCTCCGGCCGCATCCGGGCCAGGGTGAGGGCCAGCCGGTCGCCTGACGGCTCGATCCGGACCGGGGACCCGAGCGTCTCCAGGCGGACGCCCTCGGCCAGAGCCGCATCGACTTCGTGACCAAAGGCGGGCATGTCCTCGGCCCGGCGGCGGTAGATCACGGTGACATCGGTCCCCAGTCGGACCAGGGACCGGGCCACGTCAATGGCCGTGTTGCCCCCTCCGATGACCGCCGCCGTGGCCGGAGCGGACCGGACCGCTTCAGCCCGGAGCTGATGGAGAAAGGCCAGGCCGTCATCGGCCAGATCACCCCCGGGGATGTTTAAGGAGATGGACCGGCCGAGCCCGCAGCCGACCACGACGGCGTCGTAGTCCTTGCCGGCGGCGTCTGGAAAATCTTCCGTGATCGGGCTTTGGCAGTGGATTCGGACCCCCATCCCGACGATCCGGCCGATCTCGGCGGCCAGGACCGATCCCGGCAGACGGTACCGGGGAATCCCCCAGCGGAGGACCCCGCCGGGCTCCCGGTCGGCCTCGAAAATCTCACAGTCGTGTCCGAGGATTCGCAGGAAATAGGCCGCCGCCAGGCCGGCGGGACCGGCTCCCGCAATCGCGACCCGGCGGCCGCCGGCCGGGCCGGGAGTGGGGGCAAGGGATTCGGACAAAGCGGTGTCCCCCAGAAAACGCTCCAGCTCGTGGATGGCCACGGCCGAGTCCAGCTCCCGCCGGTTGCAGACCCCTTCACAGGGGTGAAAGCAGACCCGGCCGCAGACCGATGGAAACGGGTTTTCCAGAAGAATATGATCGATGGCCTCCAGGACCCGGCCCCGGGCCGCCAGCATCGCCAAGCGGGGAATGTCGGCCCCGGCCGGACAGGCGGCGCTGCACGGAGCGGTTCCCTCGGCATAAGCGGGCCGAAGAAATCGCCAGGTGCCGGTCCGGTTGCCTTCGGTGGTAATCCGGGAGCGGCTGATCAACAGCGGCGGAAGGAAAACGGTGCGCATGGTCTCCTCGTCGATCGGCATCAGGGGGTGCGAATTAAAACCGCGTCATGAGCGTCCCGGGCCGCGGCAATGTTTTCATCGGACTTCACCGGAATCTCCCCGGCAATGGCTTCGGCCACCGCGGCCATGGGCGGCTTGCCCAGAGCCCGGGCAAAGGCCCCGATCATGGCGGTGTTGATGATGGGATGGGTCCGGGTTCCCAGATGGTGGGCAATGGCGATCCGGGTGGCATCCACCACCGCAAGCCGGAAATCGGCAAACCGATCCGAGTCCCCGAAAAAGTCGGGACTGTTGACCAGGAGAATCCCGCCGGGAGACAAACCCCGGGTGACATCCACCAGATCAAGGAGCCGGGGGTCCTGAACCACCACATGGTCCGGGGTGTAGAGATTGCTCCGGACGAGAATCTTCCGGTCGTCGAGCCGAAGGTAGGCCTCCACCGGGGCACCACGGCGCTCCACGCCGAACACCGGGAAGGTCTGGACATCGTATCCGGCCCGGAAAAAAGCCTTGGCCAGAATCACGGTAGCAACCACCGTCCCCTGACCGCCACGTCCGTGAAATCGAATTTCTTCCAAGATGCCTCCTCGCGAAGTCCGACCGAATGGTGAGGCCGTTCCGGCCGCCGGATCGAATTGGGGGAAACGATACCGGATTATCCGGCCAGGCGCAATTAGATTTTTGATTTT
>CAYNGG010000050.1:4193-12622 GCA_964396575.1 uncultured Desulfobacteraceae bacterium
TTAGATTTTTGATTTTTGATTGGGGTTGGACTATGATCCACCGGGATGAAAGAGGCGACGAATTGAAAGGAGCAGGACACCGCATGACCCCCGATTCAAAAGGAACCAGCTCCCCCGACGCCGGCTCGCAATGCCGCCGGTGCGGGACCTGCTGTCGAAAGGGCGGACCCGCCCTCCATTACCCCGATGCTCAACGGGTCCGGACGGGGGCGATCGAACCCTCGGCGCTTGTAACCCTCCGGGAAGGGGAGCGGGTCCACGACAATGTCCACGGCGGGATCATCACAGTGGATACGGATGTGATCAAAATTCAGTCCAGGCCGGATGGACTCGTCTGCGGGTTTTTCGACGAGGCCCGGTCCGCTTGCCGAATCTACGACCACCGCCCTCTGGAATGCCGGGCGCTCCGGTGCTGGGATACCGCTGAGATCGAGCGGATCTATGCCGTCGATCGCCTGACCAGACGGGACCTTTTCGGGGAGATATCCTGGCTCTGGGAGCTGATCGAGACTCATCAGGAACGATGCCATCCGGGGCGGCTGACCTCCGACATCGACGCCGGCGACCTCTCCGAGATGATCGCCTATGATGCCCACCTGCGGCGGTTGACGGCCGAGCGGACCCGTGTTCATGTGGACTGGCTGCCGCTGATCTTCGGCCGGCCGCTTCCCGAGATCCGGAGAGGGGCGTTGGCCGGACTGAGCGGACAAAGGGCGGCGGTTTCGGACCGGGCGGCGCCATGAGCTTCGGCGATTGACTTTTTAATCATTTGGGGCTAAAGTTCGCGGGACTCTTGCCCGTCAGGGCACTCGCTTCGATGTAAGTCTTCAATAACACTGCAACTCAAGAAAACGGAAGGGGGAGTGTGAGCCGTTTGGCCGATACAGACCGATCCCGCCCCGGCGGGGCTGATCAACCCTTTCGCCCCGTGGAACCGGAATCGGCGACGAGGCCGCCTCGGGCGCGTTTCGGGATTCCGAGCGGGATCACCTTCGTCATTCTATTCGCCACCTGGGTGCTGCTCTCGGGGCGCTTCGACGGATTTCATCTCGCTCTGGGCGTGATTTCCTGCCTGCTGGTCGCGTTCATCTCAACCGACCTGCTGCTGCCCGAGCCGAACCTGAAGCGGATGCCCGGCCTCTGGCTCCGGTTTATCGTGTATATCCCCTGGCTGCTCTACCAGGTCCTGGTGGCCAACATTCACGTGATGTATCTGGTCTTCCATCCCCGGATGATGTCCCGGATCGATCCGCGGATCATGGAGTTTGATTCCCGGTTGAAAAGCGATATGGCCCGGGTGACCCTGGCCAACTCCATCACCCTGACGCCGGGGACGGTCACGATCCACGTCTCTCTTTACGGGCATATTACCTTTCACGTGATCGACATCGAGTCCGGCAAGACGCTTCCGTTTATTATGGAAGCCCGGATTGCCGAGGTCTTCGAGGAGTAGCCGATGAGCACGGTTTTCTCGTTTTCAGCCATGTTTCTCGCCCTGCTCATCCTTTTGTCTTTGTATCGGGCCGTGATGGGTCCCACCGTTTTGGACCGACTGACCGGGGTCAACGCCATCGGGAGCAAAACCACCGCCCTGTTGATTTTCATCGGCTTGGCGTATGGCCGGGTGGATATGTTCGTGGATATCGCCCTGGCCTATGCCATGCTCAACTTCATCGCCGTTCTGGCGGCGTCGCGGTTTTTCCAGAAGCGAAAGGGGCTCTATGATGAGATGTCAGGTGATTAGCCGTTGGGGCATTCGGAGGCCTTGCTCATGAACGTGGCCGCCACCTTCTTTATTGTCTGCGGGCTGATTTTTTTCACCGGCGGAGCGGTGGGCATCATCCGGATGCCCGATTTCTATTCCCGGCTTCACCCGGCCGGCAAGCTCGACACGATGGGGCTGCTCATGACCATGACCGGCGTGGCCATCTATACCCTCCAGGGCTTTACCATCGCGGACGTGCTTACGTCGCTGAAGATCATCCTCATTGTGGTTTTCGTTTTCATCACCAGCCCGACGGCGACCCATGCCATCGTCGATGCGGGGATGCGGGCGGGCCTGGCCCCCTGGACCCAGGCAACGCGGGAGGATTGATCGGATGGTGGTGATTGGACTCGACCTGGCCGTCCTGGTCTTTGTAATCGTCATCGCGGTGGCCGCGATCCAGATTCGGGACCTTCTGGGGGCCGCGATTCTTTTCGGGGCCTACAGCTTTATGATGTGCCTCCTCTGGGCCGTCATGGGCGCCGTGGATGTGGCCTTCACCGAGGCTTCGGTGGGCGCCGGGGTGAGCACCGTTTTGTTCGTGGCGGCCGTCTTTCGGACCGACCGGAGGTCAGGAGATTGAAGGTCCTGGGGATCTTAGTGGTCATGGTTTGCGGCGCCGTCCTTTTGGCCGGTACGGGGGGCTTTCCGGATTTCATGGACCCGGCGGCGCCTCCGGCCGTCCATGTCTCGCCGCATTACATCGAGGATGCCGTCCCCCAGACATCGGTGCCCAATATCGTCACGGCGGTGCTGGCCGACTATCGGGCTTATGACACGATGTTTGAGACGGCCGTGGTCTTTACAGCCGCCATTGCCTGTTTTTTCCTGTTGCGGGTTGCCCGGCCGGTTGACCCCGAAACCCGTCTTTACCGGCACCGGTCCACGGGGATCACCCTGCGGATTGACCGGGGGGGGAAGCTGCCTGAAAGCTCGGTCGAGCTCGAGCGGATCGACGGCCACTGGGTCCCCCACGATGTGATCATCAAAACCACCACCCGCCTGATCATTCCGTTTATCCAGATTTTCGCGCTCTACGTCATCGCCCACGGGCACCACAGTCCCGGAGGGGGATTTCAGGGCGGAGTGATCCTCGGGGCCGCCGTGATCCTCTATGCCATCTCCCAGAACCTTCGACAGGCCCTCCTCCGGATGGGGGAGCGGGCCAGTGCCTTTTTCTGTGCCGCCGGCGTCTTCCTCTATGCCGGAGCCGGAGCCCTCTGTCTGCTCATGGGCGCCAATTTCCTCGATTACACCGCCCTGTCGCCGATTTTCCGGGTGGACCCGATCCAGGCCCGGTCCCTGGGGATTCTGGTGGTCGAGATCGGCGTGGGGATTTCGGTCATGGCGGCCATGGTCTGGATTTATTACAACCTGGCCTCCCTGGGCCGACATGATGAGGGGTTATAGCCGTGGACGGGCTGGTCGAGCTGGTCACCGCCAAGGCCAATTACTGGGCGTTTATCGTTTTGATGATGATCGGGCTTTACGCCATGATCGCCAAGCAGAATCTGGTCAAAAAAATCATCGGGATGAACATCTTCCAGACGGCTATCATCCTCTTTTACATCTCCACCGCCGCCAAGCGGGACGCCACCGTGCCCATTATCGCTCACGGGCCGGCCTTCGGCCACCACGGAACTCACGCGGTGGATTATATCAACCCGTTGCCCCATGTCCTCATGCTCACCGCCATCGTGGTGTCGGTGGCCACCCTGGGAGTGGCGCTGACCATGGCGGTCAAGGTCTATCGACGGTACGGTACACTGGAGGAGGACCGGATTCGCGCTCGGATTCGGGATGAGGAAAAATGAGCAGCCAGCTTCCCGTTTTGGTGGTGATCGTGCCGATGCTGGCGGCCTTCGGAATCAGCATCGCCGGCTGGGTGAAACCCCGGCTCTGTTTTCCCCTGGCCCTGGCCGCGATGGCCGCGGCCTTTTGGGCCTCCGTCCGACTGCTCCAGACGGTGATGGCGACCGGGCCGGTGGACTATTACCTCGGCGGCTGGCCCCCGCCCGTGGGGATTGCCTACCGGGTGGACTTTTTAAACGGTCTGGTGCTGGTGGCCGTTTCCGGAGTTGCCCTGTTGGCGCTGGTGGGGATCAAGCAGCGGGTGGATCTCGATTTTCCCGACCGGAAAGGAGCGTTCTACACGCTTTATGTGTTGTTCGTCACCGGACTTTTCGGCATTCTGTCCACGGCGGACGCCTTTAACCTTTATGTCCTGATCGAGATCGCATCCCTGACCGGCTACGCGCTCATCGGCATGGGACGCGACCGGGCGGCCGTAGCGGGACTCAACTACATCTTCATGGGGACCATCGGGGCCAGTCTCTATCTTCTGGGCGTCGGCTACCTTTATCTGATGACCGGGACCCTCAACATGGCCGACCTGGCCTCGCGGCTCCCCGAGCTTTATGACTCCCAGGTAGTGGTACTCGCGTTTTTCCTCTGCATGACCGGTCTGTTTGTCAAGATGGCGATGTTTCCGGTTCATGCCTGGCTGCCGGCGGCCTATGCCGAATCCCCGTCGGCCGCTTCCATCGTCATCGCGCCGCTGACCACCAAGGTGATGGTTTACGTAATGATCCGGATGGCTTTGACGGTTTTTACGCCGGATTTCACCTTTGAAACCCTCCGGGTGGCCGACGCCGTGGTCTGGCTGGCGACCCTGGCGATTGTCGCCGCCTCGCTGCTGGCCCTGGCTCAGACCCGGTTGAAGTGGATGCTGGCCTATATCGTCGTGGCCGAGGTGGGCTACATGGTGGGCGGGTTCTGGCTGGGTAATCGGGACGGCATCACCGGCGCCATCCTCCATATCGTCAACGACGCGGCCATGACCTTTTGTGTGTTTCTGGCGGCGGGGGCCATCATCTCCCGGACCCGGTCGGACCGGCTTTCCCGGCTGACCGGTCTCTTCCGGCGGATGCCCTGGACCCTGGCGGCCCTGGCCGCCGGCGCCCTGTCAATGATCGGCGTGCCCCCGACCTGCGGGTTTTTCAGCAAGTGGTATCTCATCGCCGGGGGCGCGGCCGCCGGCCACTACCAGTATGTGGCGGCCCTCCTGTTCAGCAGCCTGGTCAACGTGATCCTCTTTTTCCGGATCTTCGAAATCTGCCATTTCGAGCCCTTTGATGCCCATGACGATCATCGTGAGGGGCCGGCCATGACCGAAGCGCCGGGGACGATGCTGGCGCCCCTGCTGGTGGCCGCCGTTGTCCTGGTGGTGCTGGGCCTTTACGCCGGCGATATCGTAACCCACATTATCCGCCATGCCATCCCCTTGACGGTGATCTGATCCGATGCCCACTGACGCCCTCTTTTCCGTCAAACCCGCCCTGGCGGTGCTCATCTCGATTCTGGCCGTTCCGCTGATCGTCTGGAGCGGCCGCCATCCGAACCGCCGTGAGGGCTGGACCTTTCTGGCGGCGGGACTCAAGTTTCTGATCGTCGCATCCATGGTCCCGGCCGTTCTGGGAGGAGCCCGGCTCCAGATTACCGTGGCCCGGGTCCTGCCGGATGTCGCCATCGCCTTCCGGGTCGATGCCTTCGGATTGTTGTTCGCCCTGGTCTCCTCGTTTTTGTGGATCGTCACCTCGGCTTACTCGGTCGGGTACATGCGAGGTCTTAACGAGCATGCCCAGACCCGGTATTTCGCCTTTTTCGCCCTGTCCATGGCCGCCACCATGGGGGTTGCCTTTTCAGCCAACCTGTTCACCCTCTACCTGTTTTACGAGATGCTCTCCTTTGCCACCTATCCCTTGGTGACCCATCATCAGGATCGGGAGTCGAGGGCGTCGGGACGAAAATACCTGGCCTTTATCGTGGGCGGCTCCATCGGGCTGGCGTTGCCGGCCATGGTCGTGACCTATCTCCTGGCCGGCACGCTGGAATTCGCGGCCAACGGGGTCCTGCCGGAGAGTGTGGCTCCCGGGGTGCTCCTGATTCTATCCCTGATGTTCGTGTTCGGATTTGCCAAGGCCGGGGTTATGCCGTTTCACGCCTGGCTTCCGGCGGCCATGGTGGCGCCGACGCCGGTCAGCGCATTGCTCCATGCGGTGGCGGTGGTGAAAGTGGGGGCGTTTTCCATCTTTCGGGTGATTACCGGGATTCTGGGTCCGGACCGGCTCGCCGGCAGCGGCGTCGAGATAACCATCGGGATCATCGCGGCGGTGACGATCATTGTCTCGTCACTCATCGCCCTCTCCCAGGACGGGCTCAAACGGAGGCTGGCCTTTTCCACCATCGGGCAGCTTTCTTACATTGTCCTGGGAGCGGCGTTGCTCACCCCCAGCGGACTGACCGGCGGGATGCTCCACATCGCCATGCACGCCTTCGGCAAGATCACCCTGTTTTTCTGTGCCGGCGCCATTTTCGTGTCCGCCGGGGTGAAGAACATCAGCGAGATGGTCGGCATCGGCCGGCGGATGCCGATCACCATGACCGCCTTTTTCATCGGCTCGCTGTCGGTTATCGGCCTGCCGCCGTGTGGCGGGTTCATCAGCAAATGGTTTCTGGTTCTCGGGACCCTGGAGGCCCGTTCTTATGCCATGCTGGTTGTGATCCTCACCAGCTCGTTGCTGAACGCCGCCTATTTTCTGCCGGTGGTTTACCAGGCCTTTTTCCGCGCCCCGGATCAGTCCAGGTGGGGCAATGAGATTCACGAGGCGCCGATCTGGTGTCTGCTTCCGCTGAAGCTCACCGCCTTTGCCTCGGTGATCCTCTTTCTTTATCCCCAGCCGTTTCTCCGGCTTGCCCGGCTGGCGGTGGAGCAGATTCTCGGAGGGCCATGACCATGACGACGGACAAAGCGAAGATCGGCGAGCGGACCGAGCTGTCCCACGAGCCGGTACCGGGGTATCCCACGGCTTTCTGGGCGGTGTTGACCGTGGCGGTCATCCATCTGGCCGGGATTTTCATCTGGAGCGTTTGGGGGTGATCCATGAAGCGGGAGCTGAAGCTGTTTGATGAACCGAAAAACGTCCGGCGACTCTTGTGGGGATTCTATATCTCCCTGGCGGCCCTGCTGATCGCCGATTTTTTTATCCACAAGCACGGCCATCTTCCTTGGGAAAATGCTCACGGCTTTTTCGCGGCCTATGGATTCGTCTCCTGCGTGCTGCTGATTTTCATCGCCAAAGGACTCCGCCGGCTGATGGAGCGGGATGAGGACTATTATGACCGGTCATGAGAGCGGATACCGGCTTGAGCGGAAGCAAAGATAAAATGGGTGATCGGCAAAAAACTACTCGAAACTGCCTGGATCCGTGGGAATATGTCGAGTTTCGGCCCGGATGGACCATCAGCCCGTGCTGTGCTCAGCACGCTTTTTGTGAGCCGATACAGACGGATCTGTACCAGTTTCGGAACAATGCAGCTTTCCGAATGTTGCGCCAATCCTTGCTGGAAGGGGAGCTGGGGCTGAAATGCCGTACCTGCTCACACCGGGAGATGGTGACCGTGGATGCCTTTCGGGAAAGGCTGAAAGCCGCCCACCCCGAGCTTTCCGACCCTCTCGCGCCGGCCGAACGGATTCAGATGATCCGGATTGATATGACCGAGCGCTGCAACCTCCGATGCACCTATTGCGCCGCCAGCCAGCCCGACTATCGCGGCATTGTGGTCGATAAAGGAGACGGGGTCGAGGGCGGTCGCCGGATGGATGAAGAGGAGCTTGACCGGATCATTCGAGAAATTCGGCGCTATCCCTACCCCATAGCCGAGATCGCCGTCAACGGACACGGGGAAACCACCTGTTATCCCGGATGGCATGAGGTCTGTAACCGGCTATTGGAAGACGGCCACCACCTGACCATCACCAGCAATTTCGCCAAGGTATTTGACCGAGATGAAATTTCAACCCTGGCCCGGTTCAAGGCCATTACGATCAGCATTGACACGTCCGATCCGGAGCTATTAGAGGCAATCCGGCGCAAGGTGGATCTCGGGACCATCTTGTCAAATCTCTTCCGCATCCGGACCCGCGCTCTGGCTGACGGACAAACGACGCCGCGTATCGCGTTTCATGCGGGGATCTATGATCGGAATCTGCCGACGCTGATCCATTTCGCCTGGTTTTCGGTGGCCTGCCAGGTGGATGCGGTCATTTTTTGGAAACTGGCCAAATATCCCGACGTACCCAAGGCTCAAAATGTTTATCCGATTCACTTTTTGGACCGCAAGGCATTTGCCGAAGCATTGGCGACCATCGATAAGACTCGCCGGATTCTCATGGAAAACGGCATTGACGCGGTCTTTCCCCCGGATTTTGAAAACGACCTCCGGCAAAGCGTTGAAAAGCGGGTGCTGCTGAACCTGCGCCATGCCCAGCGGTTCGGGGACGATCTGACGGTGTCCGCATCCATACAGGTCGCAACTCCCGATCCGGCTCGAACAATTTACTTGTATGTGGCTTTGGGGGGAGACAATCCGATCCGGTTGCTGGATGATCGGGGGCGGTTTCATGAGTGGGCGGGCGATGTGATCGCCCCTGCCCATCGGGCCATTCGCCGGGTTGACCAGGAGATCGAATTCTCCGTCCCCATCAAAGGGGTTGATGACGCCTCCGACCTAATCGTTGGTTGTGGCGAGGACATCGCCGATGTCATCAGCGAGGCGGCTTATGTCCGGGTTCCTTATCCACCGGAAGCCCCTCGTAAATCTG
>CAYNGG010000050.1:12722-14501 GCA_964396575.1 uncultured Desulfobacteraceae bacterium
AAAATCTAAAATCCTATGAGCCCCTTTAGCTGGATTCAAATCATTCCGCCGCCCCTCATTTTCATCATCGGGGCGCTCTGTGTGCCGCTGTTCAAGGGCCGGTTGAAGTCGGCGTTCATGCTGGCCCTGCCGCTGATCGCGTTTTTCATCCTGGCCTCGGTTCCCGAAGGCCGGCACTGGGTTTTCGGGCTGCTCGACTACGACCTGATCCTCGGCCGGGTTGACCGGCTCAGCCGGATCTTCGGCTACATTTTCATCCTTATCTCGTTTCTGGCGCTGATTTATGCCCTCAAGGTTGACGACGATGTTCAATACGTTGCCGGGCTGATTTACGCCGGGTCGGGGATCGGGGTAACCCTTGCCGGGGATGTCTTTACGCTCTATATTTTCTGGGAGCTCATGGCGGTGGCCTCCACGTTTCTGATTTTGGCTCGCCGGACGCGAGCCTCGCAGGGGGCGGCCTTTCGCTATATCCTGGTCCATGTTTTCGGAGGGCTCTGCCTTCTGGCCGGGATTGTCATGTATGTTCGGGCTTCCGGCACTACCGAGTTTAGTGCCATGCGGCTGGGCACGCCGGACACCTGGCTCATTTTCATTGGAATCGCCCTCAACGCGGCCATTCCGCCGCTCCACCCCTGGCTTCAGGATGCCTATCCCGAGGCTACCGTGGCCGGGGCGGTCTTTTTGAGCGCGTTTACCACCAAAAGCGCGGTTTATCTCATGGCCCGGGTCTTTCCCGGCACTCCCCTGCTCATCTGGCTCGGGGCGATCATGACGGCGCTGCCCATTTTCTACGCGGTCCTGGAAAACGATATTCGCCGGGTCCTGGCTTACAGTCTCATCAACCAGGTGGGCTTTATGATGTGCGGCATCGGCATCGGGACGGAGCTGGCCATCAACGGGGCCGTCTCCCATGCGTTTTGCCATATCCTGTACAAGGCCCTGCTGTTTATGTCGGCGGGCGCGGTGCTTCATGTCACCGGCCGGATTCGGTGTACCGACCTTGGAGGGCTTTACAAGACCATGCCGTTGACCTGCCTTTTCTGCATGGTCGGGGCGGCATCCATTTCGGCGTTTCCGCTCTTCAGCGGGTTTGTCAGCAAATCGATGATCGTCAGCGCGGCGGGGCAGGGCCATCTTGTGGCGGTCTGGCTGATCTTGCAGTTCGCCTCGGCCGGCGTCTTCCACCACGCCGGGATCAAGGTGCCGTTTTTCACCTTTTTCGGGCATGACTCGGGTGTCCGCGCGAAGGAGCCGCCGGTCAACATGCTTATCGCCATGGGGATTGCCGCTTTTCTCTGCGTTTTCATCGGTGTCTATCCCGACCCTCTGTATGCCCTCCTGCCGTATCCGGTGGATTATGTGCCGTACACGGGGGCGCATGTGGTGGGGCAGCTTCAACTGCTCATGTTCGGGGCCCTGGCATTCTGCCTGTTGATCCTGTCGGGCCATTATCCGGCGGAGCTGCGGGCCATGAATCTGGATACCGACTGGTTCTATCGTCGAGGCGCGAGCGGGCTTTACCACCTGTTTGACCGCGGCCTGAACGCGGTCAATCTGAAGGCTGAGCGGGTAATCCAAGCGCTGGTCGGTCAGTTGAGCTTTCTGACTCGGGAGGCCCCGGCCCTGATGGTTCTTCTGATCGCCGTGCCGTATCAGGCCATGAAGGGGGCCGGTCGAACGGAGCTCGACAGCTTCAAGCGTCGGATCTACCGGACCTTCGAGACCGGAACCCTCCCGATAGGGCTGGGGGCGGCGGCGGCCGGCGCCGTCTTTGTG
>CAYNGG010000051.1:0-14311 GCA_964396575.1 uncultured Desulfobacteraceae bacterium
GGCGGCGGGGATTACGGAATCCACTTGTCCACCCGATCTTTGTTCTGCTTGATCCACTTGACGGCGTTTTCGTAAGGCGTGCCGCCTTCAGAATTCCAGACCATCAGAAGCTGCATGTCCTCCGGGGTCCAGTAGAAGTTGTCCAGGAATTGATAGACCTCGGGCATGTCTTCCTTGAGCCCCTTGCGGACGACGGTGGAGATGTACTCCTCGCCGCCATAGACCTTTTTGGGGTCATCCAGGTATTTGAGGTCCCACTTGGCGAACTTCCAGTGAGGGGTCCATCCGGTGACGCAGACCCATTCCTTGCCCTCGACCTTGTCCTTGAGCACCGCCGTCATGGTGGCGCCACTGCCTTCCATGAGCTTGATGTTGTCCAGGCCATACTCCTCGAAGACCTTCTCGGTGGTGGACATGATCCCGGCACCCGGATCGATCCCGATGATCTTGCCGTCAAACTTGTCGGCGTGATCGTTGATCTCGCCGATGCTGTCAATGGTCACATAGGTGGGAACCACCAGGCCGATCCGGGTCCCCTCCAGGTTGGGGCCGAGGTTGACCACATCGTCTTTGACCTTTTCCAGGTAATGGCCGTGGGTGGTGGGCAGCCAGGCCGCCACCAACCCGTCCACGTCGTGCGTGCTTGCCGCCTGCCACATGGCCGCGGCGCTGACCGGCGTGATCTCCACCTCGTATCCCATCCGCTCCTGCAAAACGGCCTTGACCACGTTGGTGCTCGCCACCTCGGATGACCATTCCACATAGGCCAGCTCGACCTCGCCCTTGCTGGCTCCAATGGCCGGAGTCAGACAGGCGGTGATCAGAAATGCCGTTGTCAACACTGCAATGAGTCCTTGTTTCGTCATGAAACCTCCTTCAGTTGATGATGATTAATATCTACCGATGTTGCCGAATTTGGCAACTTATGCGGCCTTGTTTCTCTGCCCGACCCTCTGCATCACCCGGTCGAGGATGATGGCCACGATCACGATCCCGAGACCGGCCTCGAATCCCCGGCCGGCCTGGAGCCGCTGGATGGCCTTCCAGACCTCGCCTCCGAGGCCCTTGGCGCCGATCATGGCCGCGATGACCACCATGGACAGGGCGAGCATGATCGTCTGGTTGATCCCCGCCATGATGGTGGTGGTGGCGATGGGAAGCTGAAGCTTGAAGAGCTTCTGCCACTTGTCACTGCCGAAGGCATCGGCCGCCTCCACCAGCTCGTTGGGCACCTGCTTGATCCCCAGGCAGGTCAGGCGGATGGCCGGGGGCATCGAAAAGATCACCGTGGAAAAGATCGCCGCCACCGCTCCCAGGCCGAAAAAGGGAATGGCCGGGATCAGATAGACAAAGGCGGGCATCGTCTGCATGAAGTCGAGGATCGGCATGACGATTCGGTAGAAGACGTTGTTCAATGCCGCGAAGATCCCCAGCGGAATCCCGATGGTGATGGCAAAGAGGGTGGCGATCAAGACCAGGGCGATGGTGCTCAACGTGGGCTCCCAGAGTCCCATGTTCCAGACGAGGATCAGCCCGAACAGGGCAAAAGCGGCAATCCCCGGTCGCCGGGTGAGAAAATAGGCCAGTCCGGCCACGGCCAGAATCAGGACCATGGGGTGAAAAAACATCATCACCGCGACCAGGATATCGATCCCGTTTTCGGTGACGTTGGAAAACGCCTTGGTGATAAATGAAAGGTTGTCGTCCAGAAAGTTGATAAAGCCTTCAATAATGTTTCCAACGGGAATCTTGTAATTATCCATTCTTGCTCGTCCCCCTTTCCGCAAGTCTTGCCAGCAATGATCCCTTGATGACGACCCCCTTCAGCCGCCCATCCGCGTCGATGACCGCCAGCGGAAACCGACTGGCCAGCAGCGGGAAGAGATCGTTGGCCGGCGTCTCCGGGCTGACCGCCACAAAGTCCTGGGTCATGATGGTCTCGAGGTTTCTTTCCCCGCGATCGGCGGCCTCGGCGGCGGCATCGGCCGTCACCACCCCGATGATCTTCTTGTCCTTCCGAACGAAGAGCGAGGAAATCCCGGCGTGCCGCATCTTGTGGAGCGCCGCCCGGGGCCCGTCGGTCTTGGCATAAGCCAGCTCCGCCGTCTTGAGCATCACCGATTCGGCGGTGAGAACCTTGGACATATCGACTTCTTCGACGAACTTGGCCACGTATTCGTTGGCCGGGTTGGTGAGAATCTCCTCGGCCGTCCCCTCCTGAACGATGAAGCCGTCCTTCATCAAAACGATCCGGTCGCCAAGCTTCAGGGCCTCATCGAGGTCGTGGCTGATAAACACGATGGTCTTCTGCATCTTTTCCTGGAGAGCGAGCAGCTCGTCCTGCATGTCCCGCCGGATGAGCGGGTCCAGAGCGCTGAAGGCCTCGTCCATGAGCATGATGTCGGCGTCCAATGCCAGGGCCCGGGCCAGGCCCACCCGCTGCTGCATCCCGCCGGAAAGCTGAACGGGAAAGGAATCCTCCCACCCGTCGAGCCCCACCTGGATCAGGGCCTTCATGGCCGCCTCCTTCCGGGTCTCCTCGTCCACCTTCTGGATCTCCAGCCCGTATTCGACGTTCTTACGGACGGTGCGGTGAGGGAAGAGCGCGAAATTCTGGAAGACCATCCCGAAATGCTTCTGACGGAACCGCCGGAGCTCATCCGACGTCAGGCCGACCACGTCCTCGCCATCGACGATCACCTGACCGGATGTGGGATCGATAAGCCGGTTGATGCAGCGGACCAATGTGGATTTCCCGCTGCCGGACAGCCCCATGACCACGAGGATCTCGCCCTCCTTGACGTAGAAGGTGGCGTCGGCCACGCCCACGCCATGCTTGGTCTCCTTCATGATCTCGTCTTTGGTCTTGCCCGCCTCGATCATCTTGATCGCCTCGTGCGGGTGGGGCCCGAAAACTTTGTAAAGGTTCTTGATCTCGATTTTATGTTCCATCGATCTCCTCTTCACGCAAGATGGTTGCGGTAAGGTGGACGCCCGTCCGCCAGCCCCCGCGTCGTCACGACGGGAAGGCGGCATCACGGCCGATCCGGTTTCTTTCTATTCAAAGGGTTTTACCATCTGACCCCAATGGTGCGGAGTCGGCACACAACAAATAAAACCATTCGTTTAGGATGACAATTATTGGTTTTAAATCTTCATCACTTTGCATCAACGGACTTACATTACATTCAACTCAATGCTTTGTCAAGGACAAATTTGTCCGGTCCGGCCGGCGGCTTCAGGTCTCGATCCGGATCACCTTCCGGCTCGGCTGGTGCGGAAACCCGTTCAAGGATGAGACCTCGTCCTTGTCCCGGGTGAACATCGGCGGACTCTGGAGGTAGAGCCCCATCAACCGACCCAGGGCCATCAGGGAGTCTATATGGGTCCGCTCATAGCCATGGGAGGCATCGACGCCAAAGCAGGCCAGCGCGGCCCGGGTGTCGTTGCCCGCCTCAATGGCCGATGCCAGGTCGGACCGGTAAAACTTGAAAACGTCCTTGGCGTAGTCGATGCCATGGGTGATGCAAAGTCGGCTCAGCCGACGGCTCAAGTGGTAGTCAAAGGGCCCGCTCAGGTCCATCATTCCGATGGTCACCCCGTATTCCGAGGCATTCTGCTCCGGGGCCACCGGCGCGTGGTCGATGGTGACCATCTCAGCCACGTCGCCGTGAAGCACGGCCGAAGCCCCCACCCCCACCTCCTCGAAAATGGTGAACAGGAGGTGACAGGTCACGGGCAGCTCGATCCCGCCCTCCCGGATGGACCGGGCGGTGGCCAGGAGGGTTGCGGCTCCGGCCTTGTCATCGAGATGACGGGCGTTGATAAACCCGTTATCGGTGATCTCCGGGGCAGCGTCGAAGGCGACGATGTCGCCCACGTCGAAGCCGTCGGCGATCAGGTCGGCCGCGGACCGGCTCCGGTGGTCCACCCGGACCTCGAGATGCTCCCAGGACACCGGCTGAGTGTCCACGGCGTCACCGTAAGCGTGGCCCGAGGCCTTGAGGGGCAGGACGGTTCCCCGGTGAGGCACCCCGTCGGCGAAGATCGTCACCCGAGCCCCCTCGGCAAACCGGCTCGACCAGGTCCCGATGGGCGCGATGCCCAGGCGGCCGTTTTCCTTGATCCGGCTGACCATTGCCCCGAGGGTGTCGAGATGGGCGGCGATGGCCCGGTCAAAGATGTCCTGGACTCCCGGCAGGGTTGCCCGGATGGCTCCCCGACGGGTGACCTGGTAGTCGATTCCGATCCGGTCGAGGGCCTCGCCCACAAACCGGACGATCTCGTCGGAATAACCGGCGGGACTCGGGATATTGAGCAGGGCGACGAGGGTTTCCCGGAGGTAGCACGGGTCGATGTTCAGAGGGGTCATTCGAGTGCGCTCTTGGGTCATGGCTCCGACAGTCCCGGCGTCCGGGTTTGAGGAAACAGGAGGTCCACGAACCGCTCGGCCGTGGGCTGAGGCTCGTGATTGGCCAGCCCGGGCCGCTCGTTGGCCTCGATGATCACGTAGTCCGACCCGGCAATGTCCGGGACCATGAGGTCGAGGCCGGTCACCGGGACGTCCAGGGCCGCCGCCGCCCGCCGGGCGGCTTCGGCCACCTTCGGGTGGATCTGGTCGGTGACGTCGTGGATGGTTCCGCCGGTGTGGAGGTTGGCGGTCTTCCGGGCGGGGATCGTCTCTCCGGACGGGGGCACATCCTCAAGCCCGTAGCCGGCCAGCCGGAGGCAGCGCTCGGTTTCCGCGTCCACCGGAAGATGACTCTCGCCGCCGGTGGCCGCCGCCCGGCGGCGATTGTACTTGTCGATAAGCTCCCGGAGGGAGTGCCGGCCGGTCCCGGTCAGAATCGGAGGCCGGCGGACGGCCGCTGCCACCACCTGAAAATCGATGACGATGATCCGAAGATCCGCTCCGGTTACGTATTCTTCGAGTATCACCTCCTCTCCATGGCGCCGGGCCTCGGCCACGGCGGATTGCAGGTCGTCAAAATCCCGGATGTCCACGCTGATCCCGGCCCCCTGCTCTCCCCGGGCCGGCTTGACCACCACCGCCCCGTGACGATCGAGAAACGCCCGGTCGGCATCCGAAGTCCCCGGCCGCTGCTGGGCCGGGACCCGGAGGCCGGCTTCCCGGAGCACCCGGTGGGTCAGGCGCTTGTTGTCACACCGGCTCATGGCGATGGCCGATGTCAGCTCGGTGAGCGACTCCCGGCAGATCACCGCCCGGCCTCCGTGGCTCAACCGGAAATATCCGTACTCCTCATCGATGACCTCCACGCCGATCCCCCGCCGCCGGGCCTCGTCGATGATGATCCGGGCATAAGGATTCAGACGGCTTTCCGGCATGGGGGGAACGAAAAGCGGCTCGTTAATGGGGTTCTTCCGCTTCACGCAGAAGACCGGAACCCGGACAAAGCCGAGCTTCTCGTAGAGCGCGATGGCTTCCGCGTTGTCGTGCATCACCGACAGGTCCACATAAGCCCGGCCCCGGGCGAAATAGTGAGCCGCCAGCCGGCGGACCAGGGCCTCCCCGACGCCGGGAGCCGTGGTCTGGGGGTCCACGGCGAGGCACCAGAGGCTTGACCCGTTTTCGGGGTCGTCGAAGGCCTCCACATGGTCCACCCCGGTAACCGTCCCGATGACCTGGCCGTCCTCCGCCCGATCCGCCACGAAATAGGTTCGCGGCCGAGTGGCCGCCTTATCGAGGAGAAACGCCGGGTCAACGTCCACCATGTGCCGAGCCGCGTAAATCCGCCCCACCGCATCCGCGTCCGGCGCCCCGGCAAGCCGCCTCACCGCAAAGGCCGACGACCGGTTCTCCTCGGGCCGGTAGTCGTGGGACCAGAGCCGATAAGTGTGGGATGGGTCCAGAAAAAGATCCTGGGGGGAAAGCGACAGCAATACATGAGGGTCACGGATGTAAAACGCCAGGTCCCGTTGCCCCTCACGCTCCGCCGTCAGGGTTTCGGCCACGGCCGCCATGTCATCGAAAGTGTGGGCGAAGATGATCCGGCCCCAGCCCATCTCCACATGGACGTTTTCCGCCATCCGGTCACGGGTGGGGCCGTCCAGTTTCCGCCAGCTTCTGAGGGTGGCTCCGGACTGGCGGTCCAATCGGTCCCCCCGGTGTTGTCGTCGGGTCATCGGAAGCACTCCTTTCAGGCGATGCGATGGATCCCGCACCAATAGGCCAGAAGGGCCATCTGCCAGAGCCGTGAGCCGCCCAGGCGGGTGATATGGGCGTCAGGGGTTTCCATGGCCTCGGCCACATAGCCCGGATTGAAGAGCTCCCGGGCCCGGGCCGCCGGGTCCTGGAGCACATCCTGGACGAAATCGAGATACTCGCCCTGGAGGTATTTCAGGGCCGGCACCGGGAAATAGCCCTTGGGGCGGTCGATCACCGCCGACGGCAGGACCTCCCGGGCCACCGCCTTGAGAACCCCCTTGCCGCCGTCTTCGACCTTAAGCTCAGCGGGCATCCGGGCCGCATAGGCGACCAGCTCATGGTCCAGAAACGGGACCCGGGCTTCCAGGCCCCAGGCCATGGTCATGTTGTCCACCCGCTTGACCGGATCATCCACCAGCATCACCGTCGTGTCAAGGCGAAGGGTCCGGTCGATGGGGGTCTCGGCGCCGGGCTGCTCGAAGTGTCGGCGGACAAACTCGCGGCTGTGGTCGCTTCCAAGAAACCGGGGATTGACGGCCCGGGCAAAGTCGGTCTGGTCTCCGTCGAAAAAGCCCCGAACGTAGTCGGCCACCATGCTCTCGTCTCCGCTGTCCATCATCGGCGGGTACCAGTGATAGCCGGCAAAGACCTCATCGGCCCCCTGCCCGCTCTGGACCACCTTGACGTGCCGGGCCACCTCCTGGCTGAGGAGATAAAACCCGACGCAATCGTGACTGACCATCGGCTCGCTCATGGCCCGGACGCAGGGCTCAATGGCCGGCAGGACCCGGCGGGAATCCACCTGAATCCGGTGGTGATCAGTCCCGAATCGCTCCGCCACGATGTCGGAATACTCAAACTCGTCCCCAGACTCCCCGCCGACGCTTTCGAACCCGATGGAAAAAGTGCTCAAATCCCGCTGGCCGGCCTCAGCCAGGAGAGCCACCACCAGACTCGAATCGAGCCCGCCGGAGAGGAGAACCCCCACGGGGACATCGGCGGTAAGCCGCCGGCGGATGGCCGCATCCAGCTCCCGCCGGAGCCCCGCCCGCCAATCGTCCGCCGTTGCCCCGGCGTCATCAGCCGTCGGGCCGAAGTCGAGCCGCCAGTAGGACCGCTCCCGGATCTCCCCGTCGGGCTCGATGGTCATGACAGAGGCCGGGGGCAGCTTCCGGACCCCTTTGACGATGGTGTGCGGCGGCGGGACCACTGAATGGAAGGTCATATAATAATGGAGGGCCACCGGGTCGATGTCGGTATCGAGTCCCCCGGCCGCCACCAGGGCCGGCAGAGACGAGGCAAAGCGGAACCGGCGGGAATGCCGGGCATAATAAAGCGGCTTGATCCCCAGCCGGTCCCGGGCCAGAAAGAGCCGGCCGGTGTCCCGCTCCCGGATGGCCAGGGCGAACATCCCGTTGAACCGGGTCACGCAGTCCTCGCCCCAGGCATGATAGGCCTTCAGGATCACCTCGGTGTCCCCCGTCGAAAAGAACCGATAGCCCATGGCCATCAGCTCCTCCCGGAGAGCCGGGTAGTTGTAGATGGCCCCGTTGTAAACCCCGGAAAGCCCTAAATGGCCGTCAACCATGGGCTGCTGAGCCCGCTCGCTCAAATCGATAATCTTGAGCCGCTGGTGGCCCAGCCCGATGTTGTCCTGAATCACCATCCCGGCGCCATCCGGGCCCCGGGCCGCCAGGGCCGCCATCATCGAAGCCAGGGTTTCGGGCGACGGCCGGTCTCCGTCAAACCGGATCTCTCCACAGATTCCGCACATCAGCTTGCTCCTGGATCACAAGGGGGGTGAATATCATTGCCGGCTTCGGCGTTCCCTTTCCGCCGACGCCGGGGGCGGGCCGTCCGCGCCGAGGTCTCCTGCATGATATCGGCCAGCCGCTGGAGCGCGCTGACGATCATCGACCGCTCCCACCGGGGGAGCTCCGAAAACCGTCGCAGGAAATCATTCTGGAACGGCGATGGAGCCGTGGCCAAAAGCGTTTGACACTCGGGGGTGGGCTCCACATAGACCCGCCGGCGGTCCGACTCGCTCCGCCGGCGGTAAACAAGACCGCCGCGCTCCAGGCGACGGATGATATTGGTGACCGTCCCCTGGCTCAGGCTGGTGGCCCGAGCCAGATTGCTGACGGTGACCGCCCCGGCGTTCTGAACCTCCTGAAGGAGAACCAGTTGAGGCCCGGTAATCCCGTGCTGCCGGAGCAGATAGCGCGAATGGAGGTCCATGGCCTGGATGATCCGCCGCAGGGCGGTTAAAACTTCATGATGCTCGGACTTTTCGGGAGGAGCCCCCCCGGTTGCACTGTCTGTCATCACTTAACTCAATTCAGCTCAAAGGAAATATGGCGATCGGCCATTAATAGCGCGATCGAGTGTAACCAACTAATCTATAGGTAATAATACCAATGATTTTCGC
The DNA here is from genome assembly GCA_964396575.1 of uncultured Desulfobacteraceae bacterium. Lineage (GTDB taxonomy): Bacteria > Desulfobacterota > Desulfobacteria > Desulfobacterales > JAABSP01 > CAYNGG01. The sequence continues at coordinate 8,595 of CAYNGG010000051.1, forward strand.
CGCCATCATCATACAACATGACCATTATTTACATTGAACTCAAACTAATGTCAAGGGCAAAATCTTCGGCCGCCCAGCCAATGGCGGCTCACCCCCAAGCGGGTGAGGGCCGTTAAAATCCTTGACATCACAAGCCGGGAAAACTACAAGTAAAAATTTGTGTAAACGCGATGGCGCCATGCTAATCGGCGCCGGGTCGGAATCAGCCGAGGAGTAAGGTGAAGCTCGATTTAAACGGCATAGTAATGGTGGTGGGCAACTATGGCAGCGGCAAGACGGAGGTCTCCGTCAACCTCGCCATCCACCGGAAGGCGGCCGGGGTCGATGTCCGGATCGCCGATCTGGACCTGGTCAACCCCTATTTTCGGACCCGGGAGGTCCGGAAAACGCTCCGGGGCCGGGACATTCCGGTGATCCTGCCCCCGGAGGCCTATCTCCATGCCGACCTCCCCATCCTCACTCCCGAAGTGGCCGGGATGCTCCGGAACCCCGGCCCCCTGAGCATCGTCGATGTGGGCGGGGACGACGTGGGAGCCACGGTCCTCGCGGCCCTGGCCGACCATTTAGACGGCCGGCGGGCCGAGATTCTCCAGGTGGTCAACCCCTTTCGTCCCTTTACCGACACGGTCGAGGGATGCCTGCGGATCCGGGCCGAGATCGAAGCCGCTTCCCGGATGGCCGTCACGGGCCTGGTGGGAAACGCCAACCTGATCGACGACACCACGGTCAAAGACATCCACGAGGGATACGACTTTTTCCGGTCCCTGGCCGAAAAAAGCGGGCTCCCCCTGAGATTCATCACCGCGCCCGGCCATCTGATCCCCCGGCTCGAAACGGACCGAATCGATTGCCCGGTCCTGCCGATCCACCGACAGCTCGTGCCGCCGTGGAAGCGGCCGGAACCGCTAAAGGCCGGCTGATCCTCGCGCCGGTCCGTTGCCCTGACGCCCGCCGGTGCCGGGGCCGCTCCAAAACCAATGCAAGGAGTAACGACGTATGGCATCCTATACATATCGCCTTGACGCGGACCGATGCAAGGGGTGCGGGCTCTGCGTCAGCGTCTGCCCGAAAACGGTCCTGGAGATCGCCGAGCAGGTCAACGCCCGGGGGTATTTCCCCGCCTATCAGGCCCGTCCCGAGGACTGCGTCTTCTGCGCCACCTGCGCCATCATGTGCCCGGACGTGGCCATCACCATCCAGGAGATCGACGAGTCGGCCGCGGCCTGACCTCGACCTCACCTCACAACGCAATCACGGAGGACCCCCCATGGGCAAAAAGGTTTTAATGAAAGGCAACGAGGCCATCGGCGAAGCGGCCATCCGGGCCGGTTGCCTCAACTACTTCGCCTACCCCATCACCCCTCAGTCGGAGGTGGCCGAATATCTCTCCCGGCGGATGCCCGAGGTGGGCGGCGTCTTTCTCCAGGGAGAAAGCGAGGTGGCGGTGGGCTACATGCTCTTCGGAGCGTCCGCGGCGGGGGCCCGGGTCTTCACCACCTCGTCAAGCCCCGGCATCAGCCTCATGAGCGAAGCCATCAGCTACATCGCCGGAGCCCAGTGCCCGGCCGTCTTCGTCAACATCATCCGGGGCGGCCCCGGCCTGGGCGGAATTCTCCCCTCTCAGGGGGACTATTTCCAGGCCACCAAAGGGGGCGGTCACGGCGACTACCGGATGCTGGTAATGGCCCCGGCCAGCGTCCAGGAGGCCGTGGAGATGGTGATGCGGGCCTTCCCCCTGGCGGAAAAGTACCGGAACCCGGTGATGATCCTCGGCGACGGGCTCATCGGCCAGATGATGGAGCCGGTTTCCTTCCCCGACGATCTCCGGACCGAGCCATCCAACAAGGACGCCTGGGCCACCAACGGGATGGACACCCGGGGATCGGAGACCCGGAACCTGGTCAAGTCGCTCTACCTCGACCCGGAGGCGCTCAACAACCACAACCTGGGCCTCAAAGCCAAATACGACCAGATGAAGCGGGAAGAGATCCTTTACGAGACCTACCACACCGAGGCCGGGTATGACGCTCTGATCGTCTCCTACGGGACCACCAGCCGGGTCTGCCGGACCGCCATCGACATGATGGCGGCTGACGGGCTGAACGTCGGCATGATCCGGCCTCAGACCGTCTTTCCCTTTCCCGAGGCCGCCATTCGCGAGGCCGCCCAGGCTGACGGCTGCCGGGTGGTCCTGAGCATCGAGATGAGCATGGGCCAGATGGTGGAGGACGTGGAGCGATGCGTCCAGGGACAACGGCCGGTGGTCTGGTACGGCAAGTGCGGCGGCGACGTGCCCACTCCCGAAGAAATCATCCAGGTGGTCAAGGAGAACCTATAAAATGGGAAAGACATTTGCGAAACCCGAAGCCCTCTCCGACGCCCACACCCATTATTGTCCGGGGTGTACCCACGGCGTGATCCACCGGCTGGTGGCCGAGGCCATCGACGAGCTGGGTATCCGGGGCCGGACGGTGGGCATCGCCCCGGTGGGCTGCGCGGTCCTGGCCTATAATTATTTCACCTTCGACTTCCAGGAAGCGGCCCACGGCCGGGCTCCGGCCATGGCCACCGGGATCAAGCGGGTCCGGCCGGACCTGACCGTCTTCACCTATCAGGGGGACGGAGACCTGGCATCCATCGGGATGAGCGAGATCATCCACGCGGCCAACCGGGGGGAAAAGTTCACCACCATCTTCGTCAACAACGCCGTTTACGGAATGACCGGCGGCCAGATGGCGCCCACCACCATGCCGAACCAGCGGACCACCACCTCGCCCATGGGCCGGAACGTCGAAGAGACCGGGATGCCCATCAAGATGGCCGAGCTTTTGGCCCGCCTCGAGACCCCGGGCTACATCACCCGACAGACGGTGATCCGCCCCAAATTCATCCGACGGGCCAAAAAGGCCATCCGGAAAGCCTTCGAATACCAGATCGAGAGGCGGTGCTACAGCCTGGTCGAGGTGGTCAGCACCTGCCCCACCAACTGGGGGATGACCCCGTTGGAGGCCATCCAGTGGGCCGAAGAGACCCTTCTGCCCTATTACGAGCTGGGCGACAAGAAAACCCCGGAGTAGGAGCGCGAGATGCAAAAAGAAGTGATGTTTGCCGGATTCGGCGGCCAGGGGATTCTCTCCATCGGCAAGATCCTCGCCCACGCCGCCATGGAGGCCGGCCTCGAGGTGGCCTGGATTCCATCCTACGGCCCGGAAATGCGCGGCGGTACCGCCTACTGCCTGGTGGTGATCAGCGACCGGCCCATCGGATCGCCCATCATAAAAAATCCCCTTCACCTGGTGGCCATGAACCGCCCTTCCCTCGAGAAGTTCGGCCCGACGGTCCGGCCCGGCGGAGTGGTCCTCATCAACAGCTCCCTGTGCCCCATCCGGACCGAACGGACCGATATCGATGAGCTGGCCGTCCCGGTCACCGACCTCGCCAAGGAGCTCGGATCGGTCCGGGCCGCCAACATCGTGGCCCTCGGAGCCTTTGTGGGCCGGAGCGGGATCGAGGACCCGGAGCGAATCCGGGAAGCGGTCCGTGAGGAGTTCGTCAACAAGGCAAAGCTGATCCCCCTGGAGATGGCGGCCCTCGATCGGGGGATGGCGGCGGCGGCCCAATGAGCCGGCTCGATCTCCGGGTCCCGGCGGGCATTGCCGGCATCAAGCCTTATGTGGCCGGCAAGCCCATCGAAGAGCTGTCCCGGGAGTACGGCATCACCGACGCCATCAAGCTCGCCTCCAACGAAAACCCCATCGGGCCTTCGCCGAAGGCGGTCGAAGCGGTGAGCCGGGCCCTTTTGACCATCCACCGCTACCCGGACGCGGCGGCCCACGACCTGACCACGGCCCTGGCCGACCGGCTCGGGGTCCCCCCTGAAACAATTGTCCTGGGCAACGGCTCCGACGAGATCCTGGGGCTCATCACCGGGGTCTTTCTCCAGCCCGGTGACGAGGCGATCCTTCCCCAGCCGGCTTTTCTGATGTACGAGATCCTGGTCCGCCGCGACGGGGGCATCCCGGTATCGGTCCCCCTCCGGGGCCTGTCCATCGACCTGCCCGAGATGGCCCGCCGGGTCACCGACCGGACCCGGATCGTCTTTCTCACTCACCCGAACAACCCCACCGGGGAGCTCCTCGACCGGGCCGAATTCGAAACCTTTCTGGCGGCCATCCCGCCCCAGGTGATCGTTGTCATGGACGAGGCCTACTTTGAATTCGCCCGGGGTCCGGCGGTCTTCAGCGGCCTGGCCTATCTCGAATCGAGCCATCCGGTGGCGACGCTCCGGACCTTCTCCAAGGCTTACGGCCTGGCCGGGCTCCGGGTCGGCTACGGGGTCATGGACCCTGAGATGGCCGAGCTGATCCAGCGGATCCGGCCGCCCTTTAACACCAGCATCCCGGCTCAGGCCGGGGCCCGGGCCGCCCTAACCGACGAGGCCTTTCTCCAACAGACCCTGACCACCGTCCACGAAGGGATCGACAGCCTCACGGCGGCCCTGAAGGAGATGGGGTTATCGCCTCACCCCACCCAGGCCAACTTCATCCTGGTGGACGTGGGCCGGTCGGCCGATGACGTTTTCGAAGCCATGCTCCGGGAAGGGGTGATCATCCGCTCCATGAGCGCCTACGACCTCCCCCGGCACGTCCGGCTCACCGTCGGCCGGCCGGAAGACAACCGCCGCCTCGTTGCCGCTCTCGAACGGGTTCTGGGATGCGCGGACTGCTGATCACCATCGACGGGCCGGCCGGGTCCGGGAAGACCACGGTCAGCCGCCTCCTGGCCGACCGGCTCGGCTACCGCTATATCGATACCGGCGCCCTTTATCGGGCCGTGGCACTGGCCGTCCGGGCCGCCGGGGTCACCCCGGATGACGACGGCGGCCTCGAAGCCCTCTGCGCCGGCCTCTCCCTCCGGTTTGTCCGGACCCCGGCGGGAACCCGGCTGCTCCAGGGCGACGAGGACCTCACCGACCGCCTCCGGTCTCCGGAGATCACCATGCTCGCATCGGCCGTCTCCGCCCGCCCCCCGGTTCGGGAGCATCTCCTGACGGTCCAGCGCCGGATGGGCCGGGAGGGCGCGGCCGTCTTCGAAGGCCGGGACATGGGGACCGTGGTCTTCCCCGACGCCGACCGGAAGTTCTTCCTGACAGCCGACCTGGCGGCTCGGGCCCGGCGACGCTTCGACGAGCTCCCCAAAGCCGACGACCTCACCTACGAATCAGTCCGGGACGACATGGCCCGCCGGGACCAGCAGGATGCCGGTCGAGCCCTCGCCCCCCTCGCCCCCGCCCCCGACGCCATCCGGATCGACACCACCCACCGATCACCTGACGAGGTGGTTGCGGAAATGCTTGCCCACTGCGACCCCGAGCCCCGCTGATCTCCCCGCTTCCGAAAAAAAATTTTAAAAAAGGGCTTGCTTTTTCCATGGGGAAGTTTATAGTTAAAGGGTTTATCGTGCATCATAGATTTGGTGCATTTGAAAATAAGGTAAGGGGGATATTTTTGATTTATGGAAGAACAAACCAGAACTGAAACCAATCAACTAGAACCAACCGAACCGGCGCCCCAGGCAGCCGAGCCCGAAGTCCCGGAGACGGCGGTCGAAGCAACGCCCGAGCCCGAAACGACGGACGAGGCATCAGCCGAGCCCGACACATCGGCCGAAGCAGCTCCGGAGACGACTCCCGAGTTTGCCGACGCGCCCGCCGAGGA
>CAYNGG010000052.1:0-8265 GCA_964396575.1 uncultured Desulfobacteraceae bacterium
ACCGTCCAGGACACCAGCGGATCGGCCTGCGACACCGACACGGAAACGGTCCGGGTGGTTGTCCGGGAAATAACGCCGCCGACCATCCGCGGCCCGGACCGGGTCTGCGTCGGGGAGCCGGTCAGCTTTTCGGTTCCCGGAACGGAGCCGGTCGAATTACGAATTACAAATTACGAATTACGAATTACGACCTCCACCAGCAACCCGGCCGCCATCACCTTTGACGCGCCGGGGCGATACCAGGTCCAGGCATTCCATTCAGGAGAGATCTCCCCGGCGATGACCGTCACGGCCCTGGCCATCCCAAAGCTGGTCCCGCCGTCCAGGGTGGATGCCTTTGCCGGGGATGAGGTGACCGTCCACCCCCGGCTCGACACCCCATCGGCCATCCCCCTGAGCTCTCACTGGGAGACCGGCGACGGGGCCGAGGCCGAGACCACCGACGAAGGCGCGGTCCGCCACCGGTACGAGACGCCGGGCGAGTACACGTTGCGCCTGGAGCTCACGGCCCCGGACGGACCGGCCTGCATGACCCGAACCCACGAGATCCCCGTCCGGATTCACCCCGTGCCGTCGGTCGAGATCCGGGTCATGCCGGAGTCTCCCCATGCCGGCGGGGCCCGGGACGCGGCCCGGCTCACCGCCGGAACCCCCGAGGAAGCCGGGGCCTGGCGCTGCCGCTGGGACTTCGGGGACGGAACCCCGCCGCGTCGGGGCTGGGAGGTGGATCACGCCTGGGAGAAGCCCGGCCGGTACACGGTTCGGGTTCACCTGACCGACCCCCTCGGCCGGACCGATCAGACCTTCACGGCCGAGCGGCAAGTCACCGTCCGGTTACGAATGACGAATGACGAATGACGAATCCGGGCTCTGGCCCCCGATCTCGCCGCCGTGCCGATTACGCCTGCCCGCCCCTGGCCGAATACGCCCGGCGCCTGTCGGGACACGCCGCCCGCTACGACGTCCCCCGGGTCCGGAAGGCCCCCGCCGAGCTGCCGGAGATCCCGGCGCGAATTCATCCAACATCCGACAAAGGCCACCTGACATGAACGCTGACAAATCTTCCCTCATTCTGCTGGTGGACGACAACCCGAAAAACCTCCAGGTCCTCGGCACCCTGCTGGCCGACTACACCACCGCAGTGGCCACAAATGGGCGGGACACCCTCAAATTCGTGGCCCGACGTCCGCCGGACCTGATCCTCCTGGACGTGATGATGCCGGACATGGACGGCTTCGCCGTCTGCCGGACCCTCCAGGAGGAGCCCGACACCCGGTCGATCCCGATAATCTTCCTCACCGCCCGAACCGATGCCGAAGACGTGGCCCGGGGATTCCGGCTCGGCGCCGTCGATTACGTCACCAAGCCCTTCCGCAAGGAGGAGCTCCTGGCACGGGTCCGGACCCACCTTCGCCTCAAGCAGACCGAGCGGGCGCTCCGGGAAGCCGCCCAGGATGCCCAAACCGCCCGGGACGAAGCGGTCCGGACCAATCAGGCCAAAAGCGATTTCCTCGCCAGCATGAGCCATGAGATCCGGACCCCCATGAACGGCATCGTCGGCATGACCGAGCTCTGCCTCCAGTCCGACCTCCCCCCGGACCTCGCCGACCACCTGGAGACCATCCGCGAGTCGGCCCGGCACCTGATGGCCATTATCAACGACATCCTCGACCTCTCCAAAATCGAAGCCGGGAAAATCGAGCTGGAAACCATCGACTTCGACCTGCCGGACCTCCTGAACGGCACGGTCCGCTCCCTGGCTCACCAGGCCACCCAAAAGGGCCTCGACCTCATCTCCACCCTCGCCCCGGACCTCCCCCGATACGTCCGGGGCGACCCCGTCCGGCTCCGGCAGATCATCCTCAATCTCCTGAGCAACGCCCTCAAGTTCACCGACTCCGGCAGGGTCACCCTGACCGCATCCCCCGACAATCCCGCTGATAGCCAAACCCATCCAAAGGCGGAGCCGGCCGAGCACGAGATCCGGATCGCCGTCACGGACACTGGTATCGGGATCGCCCCGGAAAGCCTCCCCAAAATCTTCCAAAACTTTGGCCAGGCCCACGGCTCCACCACCCGAAAATACGGCGGCACCGGCCTGGGACTCTCCATCAGCCGGCATCTCGTGACCCTCATGGGCGGACGGATCTGGGTCGAGAGCGAGGAGGGTAAAGGCGCCACCTTCAGCTTCACCGTGAGCCTCACGCCCGGAGACCCCGCTCAACTGACGACACCCGAAACCGAGCCGACCCCTCAGCCCGACCGAAACCGACGGACACTGGACGTCCTGATCGCCGACGACGACGAAATCAACATCCGGATTACCAAGCTGTTTTTAAGCCGGATGGGCCATCGCCCCGTCTCCGTCTCCAATGGCCGGAAAGTCCTGACGGCCCTCGTCGGATTCGACTTCGACCTCGTCCTCATGGACGTCGAAATGCCCGAGCTCGACGGACTCGAAGCCACCCGGATGATCCGCTCAGGCGCGGCCGGAGACCAGAACCGACACGTGCCCATCATCGCCCTCTCCGGCCATGCCCTGAAGGAATTCCGGGACCAGGCCGGGCAGGCCGGGATGAACGACTATCTCACCAAGCCCATCGACTTCTACGCCCTCGAGGCCCTCATCGATAAGGCCGCCTTCAACCCCAACATGCGATCCGGCAAAATGGCGGCTCCGACAGATGGCCCGGCCAAAGCACCCAGCCCCATCAACCGCCAGGAAGCTTTGCGGCGGATGGGCGGGGACAAGAAATTGCTGGCCGAGATGCTCACCCACTTCTCAGAGTCGATCCCCGACATCATGGACCAGTTGAAAGCCGCCGTAGCCGAGGAAAACCTGAAAGTGGTGGCCGATCTCGCCCACTCGGCCAAAGGACTGTTCGGCGTCATCGGCGCGGAAACCGGCTACCAGGTCGCCGACCGGCTGGAATATGCCGCCCGGTTCGACCGACGCCCCCTCGTCGGGCCGTTGTTCGAGGACCTGGAGCGGAAGACTCATGAAATCAGGGCGATGCTGGAAGCGGAGTTTAGATTTTAGATTTTAGATTTGAGATGCAGTATGCAGTCTGCTGAAGGCAGTAGGCAGATTCTGGACAAGGCTTCGGGATGTGAACCATGCCTGAAAAAAATGGATGGCCGAAAGGGCCGGTTTGCTCCTGAGTTTGTGAAGGTACGTCCGAACACGGCGCCGATGTCTTGCGGGGATGACGGCCGAAGTGGGGCCGGCTTCCAGCCGGCAAAAGGTTGGCAGCCCGGCGGTCGGCCCAAAACCCCTGGGAACGCAGGCGTCCCCGCCTGCAACCAGCGGGGGTGGCGCCGGCTTCCAGCCGGCAAAAGGTTGGCAGCCCGGCGGTCGGCCCAATAGAGGTTAAAGAATATGAAAGAATTGTTCTATGGTTATTACGGAACTCGAATTTACCTTCCATTATCAGGGCTTTCCAGAGGGTGGCAGCGCTTTTCCACACGCATCAGGAAGAAAGAGAGGAAGTTTCTTCAACAGGTTAAGCTGCCGGTCATTTCATGGAAACATTGCACCACTCAGAGGATTGCAAAAATATGGGAACATGAGCAAACCAATGGAAATATACGAATAAGCGAGCTGGGTGTGATAAATATGATTGCGGCGGATTGTGAGGATGAAACCAATCTTTTTGAAATAGGTACGTTTGATGGTCGAACCTCGTTGAATCTTGCTTTTTCATCCCCATCGAGCTGCTGTATATACACTCTTGACCTTATGCCGGAAACCGATACAAAATTTTCGTTGGCTTCAGGCGAAAGACATATGGTGGAAAAGAAGAAATCAGGTTTGAGGCTTGAAAAATACAGAACGTCGGATAGCGCTTTTCTTGCAAAAATCAATCAGCTATTCGGTGATTCGGCGTCATTCGATTTTTCTCCTTTCTACAATTCCTGCTCACTGGTTTTTGTTGATGGCTCACATACCTATGAATATGCTCGGTCCGATAGCTATGCGGCCATGAAAATGGTAAAAACGGGAGGATCCATTCTATGGCACGATTATGGAATCTGGAAAGGTGTAACGAGTGCGTTAGAAGAAATTGAAGAAAAGGAAAAAATCGGGTTGAAATCCATTCGCGGCACAAGCCTTGTTTATTGGAAGAATGAATAATTGGCCGGCCCCATTCAGACTGAGCTGATCCGCCCGCCGGCGGGATGAAAATCCATAAATGGCCAACTTGGCCGATATCCGCGTTGAGATCAAAGTAGTTTGAAGTAGGCGGAAGGCAGTAGGCAGAAAGCAGAGAATACAGCCTCGGACTATTCGCTGCATACTGCTTACTGCATTCTGAATGGGCACTCGATAAATCGGACGCATCGAGAATTGCCGGCCGCGTAGATTCCCGCTTGACGCCTCTCATGTGATTTGGTTTATTTGCCCTATGAAAAACTTGGATTGCTGAACAGGAGATCCATGGATGGAAACCCCGGAAATCAGCAAAGGGTTTGAGGAAATTCGACGGCTGTGTATCGAAACTTTAACATTATTCCGAAAACAGACCGGCTATTCAAGGAAACGGACCGAAAGCTGGAAAAGCGGTTCCGGAAAACCGACGCTGAAATCGGCGCCCCGGCCGGAAAGCGTGGCCGATTTTCGACCGGATCAACACCTCTCCGCCACCGGCTTCTGATTGCGCATGGAGCGAGCTGATTATTTTATTCGACGGCTTCTGCTGGTCGTGCCCACTTTTCTCGGGATCACCCTGGTCTGTTTCGGCCTTATTCAGTTCGTCCCGGGCGGCCCGGTCGAGCAGGCGATCATGCGGATGCGGGGCATCGGCGACGCCGAATCCGGCCGGGGAGGCGAGGCCGGGGCATCCATTTCAGAGGCCCAGCGGAAAGCCATCGAGGCCCATTTCGGCTTTGACCGCCCTTTCCATGAGCGCTATTGGAAATGGCTGGTGACGGATCGCCTCGGCATGCGCATGACCTCCTACAAATATCCCAACAAAACCGCCTGGCAGATTATCCGGGAGCGGTTCCGGGTCTCATTGATTTTCGGCGTCACCGGTTTCGTCCTCTCCTACCTCGTCTGCATTCCGCTGGGCATTATCAAGGCCTTGCGGCATGACACCGTCTTCGATCTCGTATCCAGCGTGGTGGTCTTCATCGGATACGCCATCCCGCCCTTTGCCTTTGGAATGGTGCTGAAAATGCTTTTTTCCGGCACCGTGGAGGGGCTCTGGGACATTTTCCCGGTGGCCGGCTTCCATTCCACCGACTATGCTGAGCTGAGTCTCTATGGCAAGGCCGTGGACATCCTCCGGCACATGTTTTTACCGCTGCTCTGCTATGTCATCGGCAATTTTGCCGTTCTCACCCTCCTGATGAAGAACTCTCTCCTCGAACAGGTGGGGCGGGATTACGTCCGGACCGTTCTGGCCAAAGGCGGCTCGCCCCGCCGGGCTATTTGGGGCCATGCTCTGAGAAACAGCTTGATCCCCATCGCCACCGGCTTCGGAGCCATACTCATGGTGATGTTCGCCGGGTCGGTGGTCATCGAGCAGGTTTTCGAGATCCCCGGCATGGGCCGATTAAGTCTGGAGGCCATCGTCGGCCGAGACTATCCCGTTTTCATGGGTGTCTTGGCCCTTTCCTCGGTCCTCGGCCTTCTGGGAAACATCCTCTCTGATTTCACCTACGTTCTCATCGACCCCCGAATCACCTTTGGGGCGAGCTGACCGCCGCATGGCCTTTTCGCGGATTCAGAACCCGATGACCCAACGCCGGTTCCGCCGGTTCAAGGAGGTCCGCCGGGCCTACTATTCCCTGATCATCCTCGCCACCCTCTACCTGATCAGCCTGGGTGCCGAGCTGATCTGCAACGACGTGCCGATTTTCGTCCGATATGAAGGGAGATCCTATTTCCCGGTTTTCCGGTTCCATCCCGAAGATACGTTCACCGGCAGCGGCCGGATGACCCGGCCCGACTTCAAAGCCATCCAGAAGCAACCGGATTTCCGCGAAAATCCCGACAATCGAATGATCTTTCCCCCCTTTCCCTTTGGTCCATACAAAAGCATCGAGCCGACCGACCTCGATATCCCCGATCAGATCATTGTCACCTTCACCCCCATGCCCCGGATCGGAGCAACGGACATCCGACCGGATCAGTCGGTGGCCCGGTCCCGGGGGATGGAAGCCTTTTTCGGTGTTGACTCGATGGCGGAAATCGCCGATCTATCGGAAATAGTCCCCCTTTCCCCTGATTTCAAGTCCGCCATCGACCGACGTTTTCGAAATCTCCCGGCCCCTCGGACCCAGGAAACGATCGAGGGTCTGCCCTCCGGGCCGACCACGGTTTCGCTGTCCAGTTTTACCCCCCGCGCCGATCCGCCGGATACCGTGAGATTGATCTTTCGGGAGGCCGAGACGGACCCCGGCGCGGCCTTCAGGCTGCGCTTCGACCCGGAGGGTCATTTATTGGCCGATGACACCGGGGTTTGGGCAAGGCTTTCCCCGGCGGACCGAACCGTCTTGAGCCGTTTCGCTCAGAAGCAGGCCTCGGAGTCCGTCGATCCCGTCCGGATGCCGGTGGACGGCCGGCATTACACCGTCCACTTCGAACGGGAGACGGTCCGATTTCCCTATCCACCGGTGGGAATCCATTTCATGGGCATCGATGAAGCCGGGCGGGACGTTTTCGCCCGGATCTTTTACGGGCTGCGGACCTCGCTGTCTTTCGGCTTTCTTCTGGTGATCGCCTCCATGGCCATGGGCATTCTGGCGGGGGCCATCCAGGGATACTACGCCGGGCTCATCGACATCACCGCCCAGCGGCTCATTGAAATCTGGAGCGCCCTGCCGTTTCTCTATGTGATGATCCTGATGGGAGCGGTTTACGGCCGAAGCTTTTCCCTGCTGCTGGTCTGCTACGCCCTGTTCAACTGGATCGGTATCTCCTATTATATCCGGGCCGAATTCCTGCGCCTTCGCCGCCAACCGTTCGTGGAAGCGGCCCTTTGCCTGGGGATTCCCACGCATAAAGTCATTTTCAAGCACATTATGCCCAACGCCATGATCCCGGTCATCACCTTTTTCCCCTTTTCCCTGGTAGGGGCCATTGGCGCTCTGGCGGCCCTCGATTACCTGGGATTCGGCCTGCCTCCCCCCACGCCGAGCTGGGGAGAGCTGCTCTACCAGGCCCAGCTCTACCGATGGGCCTGGTGGCTGATCCTCTATCCGTCGATATCGTTATTTTCCGTCATGCTCATGGGAGTCTTCGTTGGAGAGGGAATCCGAAACGCCTATGACCCGAGGCGGTTTACGAGAGTGGAGTAACCCATTGGAGACACCGCTGCTTGCCGTCAACAACCTGACCATTGCCTTTGACACCGATGAGGGGTCGTTTACCGCCGTCGAAGGGGTTTCCTTTGACATCAGGCCAGGGGAAATCGTGGGATTGGTGGGAGAGTCGGGATGTGGTAAGTCGGTGACGGCCCTGGGGCTCCTTCGGCTCATCCCCTCGCCGCCGGGGCGGATCGTCGGAGGCCAAATCGCCCTTGAGGGCCAGGATCTGCTAAGCCTGCCCATCCGGGAAATGCGCCGGATTCGAGGGCAAACCATCAGCATGATCTTCCAGGAACCCGGCTCGGCGCTTTCCCCACTTCACAAAATCGGCCGGCAGTTGATCGAGACGGTCCGGCTCCATCGGGACGTCAGTCGAAATGCAGCCGCCGAGATGGCCGAGGAGTGGCTTCGGAAGGTCCGGATTCCCGATCCGAAAGAGCGGATGAGCGCTTATCCCCATCAGCTTTCCGGAGGGATGCAGCAGCGGGTCATGATCGCCATGGCCCTGATGCTCGAGCCTCGGATCGTCATCGCCGACGAGCCCACCACCGCGCTGGATGTCACCATTCAGGCCCAGATATTCGAAGTCATCCGGGAGATGCGCCAGCGGGAAACAGCCGTTCTCCTGATCACCCACGATCTGGGAGTAGTCTGGGAAATGTGTGATCGGGTGGTGGTCATGTACGCGGCCCGGATCGCCGAGTCGGCGCCGGTGGATGCGCTATTCCGACGCCCGGCCCATCCCTACACCCGAGGCCTGCTGACTTCGATTCCCCGCCTGTCGGGCCAACCGGGGAAGCTTTCGGCCATCAGTGGACAGGTTCCGTCGCCCATGCACTTCCCCTCGGGGTGCCACTTCCGGGACCGCTGCCCCCACGCCTTTGACCGCTGCGCAACCGAAATCCCTCCGGCCGTAGCGCTTGAGCGCGGTCATCATGCCGCCTGTTTTCT